>JAPLSS010000112.1 GCA_026398515.1 Candidatus Sumerlaeota bacterium
GTGCAAATCGGAAGCGCTCTGCGCCACCGCGCCCTTCAACAGGTCGATCATCTCCGGCTGCCGCGCGCTGTCAATGCCGGGAATCGCCACGGAGCGCGGCGCCGCGTTCGTCGCCATGACTGCGTTCGATATCATGGAAAAGGGCCCTTCTTGAGGCGGCAATGTCCTTCTGCGGGCAAACCATCCGGCCTCGGGATGAAGGCGCTTGCCCCCGAAAGCTGGTTCGGCGGTTTCGGGTTCGGGCTTGAGGGTTTTCGCGAAGAATCGTCGGAAGAAAGAGTCCCTGGCGCGGCCTTCCAATCGCATCGTCTCGAGCCAGCCGACGCGCGAGCGGCTCTTTGGAGCGCGCGTGAAGGCCCCGAGTTTCCCGGGATCGCCCTCGGAGGAAAAACCCGGCTTTCAAAATGTCGATCGCGGCATGAATAATGCCACGGCGCCGGCGAGGATTCCTCGCAAATGGAGTATTTGGATGACGATCACGCGCTCCTCTGCGGCGATGGATGGCTGATGACGGCGATGCGCGGGATCATCGGCGGCGCCGCGTACATTCTGCCCGTGTCAAGCAACACCGTGACGAATGCGCGGCACAAGCGCCTGGCCTCCTTCAAGCGCGGACAAGGCGAGGCTGTCTTCCTGTTGACCTCGTGCGACGCCGACGCGACAATTCACCCCAACGAAACCGTGGAGTTCCGCGTGCCCAAGAGCCTTCTGCCGACTGTCGCCGCCGCGAAATACGTCTGCCTGGATTCCAGCAGCTTTTTCTATGACATTCTACCGCCGGGCGTGTGCGCGATCGTCGCGAAATACTGATCCGAGGGAGCCGAGGCCCGGTGGGCCGCTTTGCCTCAAAGGGGAGGTCGAACAAATGATGGGTCTGTTTGCTTATGCTGCTGGGATGGCTTCGCTTCTTCTCGCCAACGCCTCGGCGGCGCCCGCGGACGCGGCGAACGGCGCGGCGCGAACGGCGCGGGCGCCGGAGTTTTTCGCCGCCAGCCACCCGGGGTCGCGCGTTCTGGTTCCGATTGCGTCCAGCCCCGACGCCGGGCCGTGGCGCTATACGACGGTTCGCCCCGAAGGCGATTGGAGGGCGGTTGATTTCGACGACGCCTCGTGGGAATCCGGCGCCGCCCCCTTCGGCGCCGGCAAGGCGTTCATCGGTCCGTGGCGGACGGCCTGGCAGGGCAAGGACATCTGGCTGCGGCGCGGCTTCACGTTGGGCGCGCCGCCCCAGGGCCGGCTTGTCCTGGCGATCTTCCACGACGAAGACGTCGAGGTGTTTCTCAATGGCGCGCCGGTGTTTGAGCGCAAGGGGTTTCGTACGGGCTACCTGAGAACGCCCCTGGAAACTTCCGCGACTGAATTGCTGCGCCTGGGCGCCAACACCCTCGCGGTACATTGCCATCAAACCGGCGGCGGGCAGGGCGTCGACGTGGGATTGGCGCTGGTCTCTGATCCAAATGACCCATTGCTGAAGGAGATATCCGAGTCCGCGCGCTCCGCAACCGCCGTTCCGGCGAAGGCAGGAGCAAAGGGCGGAACGGGGCCATTCTCCCTGAAGCGAGAGATGGAGGGCCGTTTAACCACGCGCTGGGCGAAGGATGTCTCGCCCGAAACCGTGTGGCCCGAATATCCGCGGCCGGCGATGGTTCGCCCGAAATGGTTCAATCTGAACGGCCTGTGGGAGTACGCCATTGTGGGGCCGGAGGAATTGCCCAAGACGGGAAATCTGATCAACGCCGAAGCCGATCCACTTGTGAAATCGACGCCCGAGGCGCCGGCGAAATGGGACGGCGAGATCCTCGTCCCCTTCGCCCCGGAATCGCCGCTGTCGCGAGTCGGGCGCTTCATTTCTCCGAACCAGATTCTATGGTATCGGCGAACGGTCGAAATCCCCGCGGACTGGCGGGGCCAGCGCGTTCTGCTCCACTTCGAGGCGGTGGACTGGCACTGCGTGGCCTTCGTGAATGGCCAACAGGTCGGCGAGCACAAGGGCGGATACGTTCCCTTCGTGTTCGACGCGACCGACGCGCTGAAAGAGCCAGGCGCGCAGGAGATCGCGCTGGCGGTGTGGGACCCGAACAACTTCGGCGATCAGTCCGTGGGCAAACAGAGCGTGGCGCCGCGGGACGGAGCCGACCCGCGGTACCCGGCGACCACCGGCATCTGGCAGACGGTGTGGATCGAACCCGTCCCGTCGGCGGCGATCGACCGCCTGGTTCTGACGCCGGACGTGGACCATGGAGCGCTGACGGCGACCATCAGATTGCGAGGCGAGGGGAAGAGCTGCTCGGTCGAACTGCGCGCGTTCGACGGCGAGCGCCTCGTGGGCTCGGCCGAAGGGGCGCCGTCGCAGGCGATCTCGTTGAAGGTCCCGGACGCGAAACTGTGGAGCCCGGATGCGCCCTTCCTCTACGACCTGAAGGCGACTCTGAAGCGCGACGGCCAGACCGTGGATGAAGTCGCCGGCTACTTCGGCATGCGGAAGATTGAGGTCAAGCGCGAGGCCGCGGGGATGCCGCGCATTCAGCTCAACGGCGAACCGATCTTCTTGTTCGGCCCGCTCGACCAGGGCTATTGGCCCGACGGCGTGATGACCCCGCCGACCGACGCCGCCGAACGCTTCGAGGTTCAGTATCTCAAGGACATCGGCTGCAACATGGCGCGCGTCCACGTGACCGCCCATCCCGAGCGCTGGTATTACTGGTGCGACAAACTGGGCATCGCCGTGTTGCAGGACTTCATCCACAAACGTCCCAAGGACACCGCGGCGGACAGTTCCACCGCCCGGCAGTGGGAAGCGGAACAACGCGACCTGATGGATTCTCTGAGGAATCATCCGTCGCTTCTCGAATGGATCGTCTTCAACGAGAGCTGGGGGCAGTATGATACGGAACGCATCACGCAATGGGTGATGCGCTACGACCCGTCGCGCGTGGTATGCAATGCGACCGGATGGAATGATTTCCCTCTGGGCGACACGTTCGACATTCACGACTACAGCTACCATCCCAGCGTCGCCATCCCGGGCCAGCTGGGCGGCCGCGCCATGTGCATTGGCGAATGCGGCGGCTTCAACGTCTACGTGCCCGGCCACACCTGGGACAACTATCCACCGGTCGAGAAATTCGATCCCGCCGGCGACGATTTCCGGCCGAGCCTCAAAGATGGAGCAAGCTGGGAGAAGCCCTACAGGAATTGGCTCGATGGATTGTGGCTGCTGCGGTCGCTGGGCTTGTGCTCCGCGGTTTACACGCAGATCTACGACGTCGGCGGCGAATGCAACGGCTGGCTGACGTACGACCGCGCCGTCAGCAAGATCCCCGTCGAAACGCTCCGGCGCCTCCACGACCGCCTCTATCGGCCGATTCCCCAGTTGGAGCCGATTCTTCCCCTTCTGGCGGAAAAGGGCGGGACTTGCCGCTGGCAGGCCGGCGAGGCGCCATCGGGTTGGGAGCAGCCGGACTTCGACGACGCGGCGTGGCAGGAGACGGGCAAGCCGCTCGGCTCGGCGCTCTCGGCCTCGACGTCCGTCTCAGTGAAGGACGGACACGTCTTCGTGCGTCGCGCTTTCATGCTCGAGGAGAAGCCCAAGGACGCCGTCCTGCGCCTCGATGGATGGGCCCAGTTCACCGTCCGGATCAACGGCCGTCGGGCGTTCGAGATTTCAAATGGCCGAACGGAGAGCTGCGTTCCAACCACTCTGGCGCGCTTGCCGTCGGAAGGGCCTGACGCCCTGCGGCCCGGGCGCAATGTCATCGCAGTGGAGCTGTCTCTGCCGTCCGGCAAGATGCAAACGAAAGACAAGGGCGCCGCCTTGGACTACTTCGACGCGGGCCTGTTCGAGGTTGTTCCCGCGGACTGAGAGGGCCAGGCGCCGAACGGGGAAATGCTCTTACGGGAGCGCCCCCTGGATTCTCAAATGAAGGAGATGTCGAAAGATGCAGTCAAGTCGTCGGGAGTTCTTGAAAGCGTTCGTGGCGTCGGGGGCCTCGCTGGGTCTGGCGGGGATGACGCCGTGGAGGGCGCGGGCCGCGCAAACGGGCGCCAAGCCCAACATCATCGTCATCCTCGTGGATGACATGGGCTTCTCGGACCTCGGCTGCTACGGCAGCGAGATTCCGACGCCCAACCTGGATCAGTTGGCCGCCAACGGGCTGCGTTTCACCCAGTTCTACAACACGGCCCGCTGCTGCCCGTCGCGCGCGTCGGTGTTGACCGGCCTCTACCCGCACCAGGCCGGAGTCGGGCACATGACCGAGGACGCCGGCGAGCAGTATCCCGGCTATCGCGGGCGGCTCAACGACGCCTGCGTGACGATCGCCGAGGCGCTGCACGGAGCGGGGTATTTCACCGCGATGACCGGCAAGTGGCACGTGGGGCAGAGCCACGGCGTTGTGCCCTGGGAGCGCGGGTTCGACCGCAGCCTCAACTCTCCGGCCGGCGGCTTCTACTTCCCTGATGGGAAAAAGAACCGATTGTTCCTGAACGGGCAGATGGTGGCGGACGACGACCCCGCCCTTCCCTCGAACTGGTATTCCACCGATCTGTGGACGGACTTCGGCGTCAAGTTCATCGACGAGGCGTTGGCGGCGAAGCAACCGTTCTTCCTCTACCTGGCGTACAACGCTCCGCACTTCCCGCTCCAGGCGCCGGCGGACGAGATCGCCCGGTTTCGCGGCAAATACATGATGGGCTGGGACCGACTGCGCGAGCAACGGCACGCGAAGCAGATCGAGCTGGGGATCATGGACAAGGCATGGGCGCTGTCGCCGCGTCCCCCGGAGGTGAAGGCGTGGGAGGCGCTTTCGGCGGAGGAGAAGGACCGCTTCGACCTGATCATGGCGATCTATGCCGCCGTGGTGGCGCACATGGACCAAGGCGTCGGCCGGCTGGTCGCGGCGCTGCGCGAGCGCGGCGTCCTCGACGACACGCTGATCCTGTTCATGAGCGACAACGGCGGCAACGCCGAGAGCGGCCCCGATGGCCGGACCCGCGGCAACCCGCTGGGCGGCGTGAAGTCCACGGTGTATTGCGGCCAGTCGTGGGCCACGCTGGAGAACACGCCCCTGCGCCGCTACAAGCATTTCAACCACGAAGGCGGGATTTCCACGCCGCTGATCGTCCACTGGCCGGCCGGCTTCGCGGCGAAGGGCGAGCTGCGATCGCAGCCGGGCCACCTCATCGACATCATGGCGACCTGCGTGGACGCGGCCGGCGCCAACTACCCCGCGGAGCACAACGGCAAGCCCATTCAGCCGATGGAAGGCCGCAGTTTGCGGCCGGCGTTCGCCAACCAGCCGATCCAGCGCGACGCCCTGTTCTGGGAACACGAGGGGAACGCCGCCGTCCGCGTGGGCGCCTGGAAGCTCGTCCGCCTGGGCCGCGGCGGCGCCTGGGAACTCTACAACATGAAAACCGACCGCACGGAGCTGCACGACCTAGCCGCCGAGCAACCCGACCGCGTGAAGGAACTGGCGGCCAAGTGGGAGGCCTGGGCCGAGCGCGCGCATGTGGTTCCGGCGCCGCCGAAACGCCTGCCCAAGGAACGCGGGAAGAAGGCGCCCGCCAAACGCCCCTGAACCCAAGGCCCGTCTGGCTGGATTCAAGGGGCAATCCGCCGAGCGCAGAGGCATTGAGTCGAGCGTCCCCGAAATTACCGGAGGGGCGCGCGCCGCTCGCCATCGCAAATCACGTAGGGCGTCTCTTTAATTCAGTTCCGGAGGCGTTCCGTGACTCAAACCCGTTGACGCGCGCGTAGCTCCGCGGGATACTTGAGAACGTCGGAGCGAGAGCGATGACGAGGAGAAGGCATCATGACGTACTTCGGCCACGTGCGCAATAACGTCATCGTGCTTGACGCGGGCGCCACCTTGCCCGATGGCACGGAGGTGCGGATCGAGCCGGTTACGCCGGGCGACGCCGTCGGCGGCGGCGTTTCGCTGCTGGATCGGCTCGGCGAATTGGTGGGTTCGGTCCCCGGCCTTCCCGACGACCTGGCCGAGAACCACGATCACTATATCCATGGAACGGCGAAGCGATGAGGCGCGTTTTCGCCGATGCCTTCTTTTACCTGGCGCTTGTGAATCCGCGTGACCGGGCTTATGGAAAGGCGCGCGAGTGGGCGGCGAAAACGGATCTGGCTTGCGTCACGACGGAATTTGTTCTTCTGGAGGTGGCCGACGCGTTGAGCGCCCCAACCGCGCGCCGCCAATCGGCCGCGTTTCTTCGTACGTTGCGGCAGGATCCCTGCACACGAATCATCTCCCTGTCCTCCGGTCTATTGCAGGAAGGTCTTCGTTTGTATGAGGAGCGGACGGACAAGAGTTGGACGTTGACCGACTGCACGTCGTTCGTGGCCATGCGGCAGGAGGGCCTCACCGAGGCGCTTACCGCGGACCAGCATTTCGCGCAGGCGGGCTATCTGCCGTTGCTGTGAGTCCAACCAATCGGCGGCCGTAGATCGCGCGGGAACGGGATTCGCGTGATTCCCGTCATGAGCAGCGGGATGGCCTGATGGCCACGTCGGCCATTTGCTGGCCGTTGGGCTGCTTGCGGACCTTGGTCATCTTGTCGCGCGCATCCCAATAGCACTCCCACGTGTCGCCGCCCGTCGCGGCCTTGCGGGTCAGGCGGGACCCCGAGTAGGCATAGGTCGGCATCGTCCCCGGCCCGGTCATCTTGGTCGGATTCCCCATGGCGTTGTACTCTACCACCATGTCGATCATGTTTTCGAGGGAAAAATCCACCCGGGTCATCCGCCCCACCGCGTCGCACGTGTACGGCCCCGTGTCGCCCGTCAGTCCGAGACTTGGTTAGTGGGCGCTATCGCCATTTGCCGAATTTCAACCGTGCCGCGCCGGACAGCCGAGTCAACGATCTCTGCTTTACTTCAACCGTCCCACGAAGGTGGTGACGCTGGTGGGCGGCAGCAGGACGCGCAGCGCGTTTCCTTCGACCCGCGCGCCGGAAACGCTCGCGAGATCCTCTTCCTTCGAGGTGCGGAACGTCTCCACGTCCATCGGCGTACTGGCGCCGAAATCATAGCGGGCGGGACGCGGGCGCCCGGAGCCGTTCAGGGCCACGAGGGCGAAGCGGTCGCCTTGCGGGCTGACAAACCCCGTGTTGGCGAAGGCGAGGCCTTCGACTTGCATCCGCTTCCAGCCGGGCTGGACAAAGCGGCTGTAATTGGCGAACGCCCAGAAGCGCTTGGGAATCACCAGGGCGCCGTCCTTGGGCGGCGAGAGGACGCCCATGCTCCCAGGCGATTCCGGCAGGACCCGGGCGATGGCGAAGCAATAGATCCAGGCCGAGACATCCGCTTCCACGAAATCCCGGTACATGCAATGGGCGATGTTCATGGCCGCCGGCATCGCGGGATTGTCGGGCGGGCCCATGATGCACATCTCGCTCGTCCAAAGCGGCAGGCCGGAACTTCTGGCGATGGACTGCATGATCCCTCGGCCGCGGTCCACGAGATCGATCGAAACATAGGAATGGCTGGCCAGCACGCCGACGAGCGGACGGGCTTCCGGGTCCTCCAGGATCGGGGCGATCTTGATGGCGGTCTGGTCCCAGTTGGAGCCCTCGGGGGCCATCAGTTTAGTGGACAACCCCTCCGCCTTCAGTTTGGCGGCGAGTATCTTCAGAAAGTCCCGCAATTCCTCGCCCGTCCAGCGCGCGGACTCCCACGACGCGGCGACGTCCGGCTCGTTCTGAAGGCTGAGGACGTCGATGTTCGCGTGCTGTTCCTGCTTGCAGTATTTCAGGAAATCGGCCAGATACTCCGCGTAGTCGCCGTAGTGTTCCGGGAGAACCGCTCCGCCCCAGAACGCCTTCTTGTCGGCCTTCCAGCGCGGCGGCGGGGTGAACGGCGCGGCATACAGGATCGGTTTCTTGACCCGCGCGTAAACAAGCGGCAGGGCTTGAAAGAGCCGCCGCGTGAAAGGGTCTTTGGCCCAGTTGTACTTCAGGCCCTTGGCGCGCGAGGGATCGCCCTGCGGCAAAAGCGGAACGTTGTCCGAGATGTGAATCCGCAGGATGTTCAGGCGCACTCCCTGATCCGTGTACAACAGATCATACATCCGCTCGCGCTGATCGGGTTTGAGATCAGACGCCGCCATCAGAGTTTGCGGAAAAAATCCCGCCCCGAAGCCCTCGATCGTTTGGTAGGTCGTGGCCGGGTTGACGGTGAAGTCGGCCGGCTGCTCCTCCAGCCCCGGCGGCGGCTGCGGCCGCGACGACGGCTGCGACGGCGGCTGCGCCATCGCCGACGCAACCAACACGATCACCGCCGAAAGGATGCTGAGCGGCTTCATCGCTGTCACCTTCCCGGCGCGCTGCCGTCAATAGTCTACCGCGTGGACGCCGACGAACACCCTGCCGAGCGCGTCCAATCGCGCGTGCAAATCCGACGGCAGGGGTCTCGCGGCGGCGGAGTGAGTGTTCTATTCCAAATCCCTTTACGCTGTTTTCGCGTAGTTGAAGACCGGCACTTTGACAATGCGGACGGGCGTGTATTTGTGTTTGGCGAACAACAGCAGTCTATCGGTGACATCCGGGGAATAGGTCTTTTCGCCGCATGCGCCGCAGACTTCGGCCGGGACATTCGTCACGAGGATCACACGCCCTCTGATCTCATGCTCAAATGTGACCTTGGCTTTTTTCACTTTCCCACCGCAAAAGACGCACTTCATCTCTTGTGTCTCCTTACTCTGCAACCGATCCATTCCGCCGGATCGGGATCATAGGCCGTGATGATAACGACTCTCGGGGGCAGAGAGACCTGTACATGCAAGTCTCGCCCCCGTCTTGTTTTTCCATAAATCAGACAACTGGGCGAGTACTTGTCGCCGCGATATTGCTCGATAATCTCGCCCTCCATTAGCGCTTCCTCAAATTCCACCCGTTCTATGCTCCGGCGCATCATCCTTTTCACGGCATGATCGGACACACGATAATCCTTCGCCCGAACACAGGGTCGAATATCCTCGATTTCCATGTCCAGCCACTACCGGATGCTCGTATCACCCTATGGACATCATCCTGCGCACGGGCCTGAGGAGCAAGACAATTCCCCCCCCCGCAATCCATCCCCCCTTCGTCGAAACAGCGCGGCCTGCGTCAAGCGAATCTTGCGATCTCGCGGCTTGTATCTGCCGTCAATAGTCCACCCCGTGGACGCCGGCGAACACCCTGCCGAGCGCATCCAGCCGGGCATGCAGTTCCGGCGGCAAGGGGCCGGCGGCGGCGGATCGGATGTTCTCTTCCAACTGCCCGACCGTCGTGGGGCCGGGAATGACCGTGGAGAAGTCCTTATCCGCCAGGAGGAACCGCACCGCGAGATCGGCCAAGCTCAGGCCGGTCTCGTCGTGGATCGCGTACAGGCGCTCATACCGTCCGCGAGTGTCCTCATCCATCCACTCGGGCAGCTTTTGGAGCCACTGCCGGTTGGGGACGGCCAGCCGTCCCTGCTGCAACGGCGCTCCGAGGACGACGCCCGCCCCCTTCTCCTTGGCCGCCGGCAGCAGAAACTCCCGGGCGTTGCGCCAGATTAAGCTGTACTGGTAGGCGACCAGCACGACCTCAATCGGCAGTTCGATCTCCCGCAGGACCTTGGCCAACAGGTGCGCGTTGTTCCCCGCGATTCCCAGATGCTTCGCCAGCCCTTGTTCCTTGGCCCACATCACGAACTTCGCCACCGGCGCGCTGGCGTAATCGTACACGCCGTCGGGGGAGATGTGATTCGTCTGGCGCGGGAGCTCCTGGTCGATCCAATAGACGGCCCAGTCGGCTTCGTGGATGTAGAGGATGTCCACATACGTGCGCCGGAGGTCCTTCAACGTCTGCGCAAATTGTTTCTTGAATGCATCCAAATTACGATACGGGCCGGTGCGCCAATCCCATCGTCCGCACTTGCTTCCCAGCCAGTACGGCCCTTTTCGGCCTTCGAGGGCCTCTCCCAGGATTTGCTGCGAGTTTCCATACAAGGGGGCGGTGTCGAGGTAGTTGACTCCGAGTTCCAGGGCGCGATGAATGACGCGAACCGCCTCGTCGCGCGGGGTGGCTTTCGGCAAGCCGATGAACAGGCCGCCCATGCCAATCTCGGTGACGTCCAGCCCCATTTTACCAAACGGCCGCGTCTTGATCGCTGTCTTATCCCCAGTCCCTTCCGAATGAAATCGCGGCTGGCCTTCGCGCATTCCAGCGGCGTCTTGGCGCCCGTCGGACCGTTCTGCTCGATGGTGATCCAGCCCGAGTAGGCTTTGTCCTTCAAGATGCGGAAGACCGCTTCGTAATCGCACAGACCCGCGCCGACCGCGGTGCTGAGGTCGTGCTCCTCCGACCAGTCCTTAAACTCGATGAAATCGATTCGGCTCCAGTTCCGTTCCAGGAAAAGCGCGGCGCGTTGCCCGACAGGATGCCCGGCAAAGTCCTTGGTCGCGTGCCCCGTATCCAAAAAGCCGAAGAACTTGGAGGGATCAGTCTTTCCCACAAGAGTTTCCGTCTCCTCCAGGGTCTCGCCCGTGTTGTTGGTGTGGTTGTGATAGCAGGCGTGGACGCCATATTCCAACGCCACCTCGCCGATCTGATTCAGCACGGCGGCGACCTCATCCATATTCGCGCCCTTCTTCGCCAGACCCGCGAGGGCGACCAGATGGCGCGCGCCAAGCGACTGCATGATCCCGCACACGCGGCGCAGGCGCTCGGTGTTCTGGTCAATGAAGTAGTCTACGCTTGCGAGGGCCAGGCCGCGAGCCTTCAGTTCGTCGGCGAACTTCGCCTCATGGGTGAAGCGAACCAGCTCGCGGTCAAACAGGGCAACGCCGTCGTAGCCGGCTGCTTTCACGTCATCAAGCCAGGCAGGCAGTTTCTCGTTCGGCAGGTTGGTATGACCCCACATCAGGCTCATGCAGGCCAATTTGATCTTCTTGTCACTCATATCTGAGACGCCTTTCTAATGGAGTATCATCAACAACGTCATAGAGATACCGCATTCACTGGACTTATTTATTGGCTCCCTCCTGGGCTGCGTATTTGTCAGCAAGATGACAAAGATCCGAGATCAGATGAAAGGCCTGCTCGATTCCCCGTTCACCGAGGTCGCAAAAGGCGTTCGTGGCATTTGCGGTCGTCTTTACAGGCCCACCATGAAAGCCGAGATTATGTCTGATTCGGGTAATCGGAGCTTCAATACAATGCCACTTGTCTATGATTGGCTGAAGGTCGCCTTTCAACGCATCGGGCACGGGAGCTTTCATCGTCCCCAGACTTAGGCCCGAAGGGTCAAAAAGGGAATAGAGCCACGACAAGAGAACTATTAGCATGTTGTCTTTCGCGAACTGCAGGTCAGGGTCGTCTGCGAACGGTGGGCATGGGGATTTCACGTCACAAAGATTCGTATATACCTTCAGAATTGACCGGAGCTGGTATATCCGGAAAGCACACGAATCCATAATAGACCACCTTTGTGCAAAACCTGCTATGATAATGCACGAACGAGCACGTCTTTACATGACGGTCCCAGATACAACTTTACCGGCAATGCCTCCCGAGTTCCGCCTGTTCGATCCTTAGCACGCTTTCACCCGCCCCGCCTCAAGCCTCTAATTCGGTGCCTCTCCTTGCTCACAAGAGAAACGAGTTCTCGTGTGGAGATAATCCACCTTGATGGAGGGAACATCCAGAGGAGATTTCGACGCACGCTCGGGGATCAGAGCAAAGACGCTGCCGCCTCTTCGTCGAATCAGCACTTTGCCGGTCGCCTCCGCGGTGTCGAGCACCTCGGCGAGATTCTGCCTGGCTTCCGTGTAGCTGTAAACCTTCATCCCAAACCTTCTCTTCCGACTCTTCACGCTCCCCTGGCTATCGGCCTCCGTTTCCTGACGAAAGCCCCTCGGTTTTGCTGTAGCGCTCATGCATGCTCTGCTTCTCGACGGCGAAATGCGTTTGTTCGAACTCGTCGGGATCGCTGGCGCCGAAGGCCTGTTGAAGGCGGACAATTGGCAATGTCTGCGTGACGGTGATCCACGGCAGCCAGACTGAAAAACCCGCGCCCCGCATAGGGCCGGGACCGCCGATGATGCCGGCCTCGCTGCACAGAGCCGGATACGCATAGCCGAGCGTGCCGTCCCAATCCATGGCCTGCTTGGTGTTGTAATAGGCCTGCTTTGCCACAGATAGATAATGGGAATCGTGCGAATCGAGATAGAGCCGGCAGTAATCGAACGCGGTGGCCGAGAAGAACGTGTCGACGCCGGAATGCCCCGTGGCGATAGCGCTCAGGCCGATGGTCGTCCGCGTCTTGGGGAAGACTGCAGCCTTCGCGCCCGCCACCTGCGGGATATGCCGGAAATAGGCCCACGTTTCAACGTAGTCCGCGGCCTGGCAGGCTCCATCGAGCCACCGTTGCTCACCCGTTAGGTCGTGGAGGGCCAGGAACGCGCCCATGGCGATCATCCCCGATTCGCGATCGACGCCGGTCAGGTTGTCCACGACAGACCCGGCGTAGATGAAGGGCGCGTGAATCTCTTTCCACATGTAGTCCCCCGCGCGCAGGGCCGCTTGTCGGTATCGTTCCTCGCCCGTGAGCCGATAGAGGCCCGCCAGAAAGGGCACGACGTTGGGGGTCGTATAGGGGCAATCGTCGAGGACGGCCCCTTGCTGGCCATAGCGGCGAAACCACGAGCCGTCGGGATTCTGCACGCGCGCCAGCCAATCGCCCACCCCGACCAGGCACGCTCGCCAGGCGGGCTTTTCGATTTGGCGGCGGCTCATGAGATCATGCGCGGCGAGAATGCCGTTCATCCCATCGCCGATGCTGCGCAGCGACGAGCCGCCCCACCGCCATCCTTCGGCGTCGAAGGCCGTCGGGACCGGCATGCCGTCGGCCGACAGAACGCCTCGGAGGGCCGGCGTCTTGTCGAGCACGAAGCTGGTGCGGGGCATGCCGCTGGGCAGCAGGCTGCGGTTGGCCCAGAAATCGACAATCGCTTCGCCCTTGGCCGTCAGGTCCGTGTCGCCGGCGCGCAGCCCCTGTTCCATCAGAAGATAGCCGACGAACAGCTGCTGGCCGACGAAGCCCATCCCCAGTTCCCAGGATTTGGGCTGGCCCTGGGGAAGCGTTAGGGCAAACGGCACGCCGGCGGCCGCGCCCACTTGGCGAAAGTAGCGCCGGAACAGGTCGATTCCATCGGCCCAAATTCTCTTCAGGTCCGCCCGATAGAGCGGCGGGTCGTAGAGATCATAGGCGGTACGCCACGACGCTTTCATCGCCGCCGCGAACGAGTCGGTCGATGACGCGATCAGGCAGAGCGTGTAGGATTGCGAGTGGCCCTGTTTCGCCGGATCGCTGCGCAAGGCCCAGGTCTTGTTCGGCCCCTTCGGTCCTCCCTGGCGTTGGATGAAGGTGCGCACGCCCTCGGAGCCGGGATAATAGAACACCATATTCAGCGAATCGTCGCGGGTGAATCCCAAACTCCCGAACGCCATCCCGGCGTCCACCACTCGTGGCAGGCCCTGATCCCGCAAGGTGGCGGCGGGATTGCGGTTCTCCACGATCATCGCCGCGGTATGGCCGGTCTCCGGGTTCCGAACCATCGCCACGGGGAGCGGAATGCGGTCTTCGCGGATCAGGATCTGTGGGTTGGCATAATCGGCCGCCAGGGCGTTCGGCGGGAGATGCTTGTTGTCCTTATACCAGTGCGCCGGCACGAAGAACTCGAAATCGGCCAGGCGGGTGGAGGCGCTGTCGCTCAGGCGGCAGGCGAAGCGCGTGTTGAAGGAGCCGTACGTCCCGTCCGACTCCCGTATCTTGACCGTCCGTTGAATGCGAACGCCCCGCGCCTCCGAGCAGTTGTACACATCGCAAAACTCGACCGTCGTTTTGCTCTCTTTGCTCCTGAGCACGCCGAGGCAGCGCGTCCCCGATGAGACCTCGTCCACCGTGCGATAGGCTCCCCGCAAGTCTTCATCGGGCTCGGCCGCGTTGCTGCCCGGCTTGAACAGATGGACCTCCAAGGGCGTGTCGCTCACAATCTCGCACCCCGCGGCGGATAGGACGGGGTAGCGGCCATCGCCGCCGACGTGCCAGGCGATCCGAGGAGGCGGGTCCGGAAGAGACGACGTTGCCGCAGCCGGAGCGAAGGAGGACTGAAGGAGAATACAGAGAAGAACTGCTGCGTGGAGTGCGCTCGGCGTTTTCATGAGGCTATACATAACGATTCCATACGCAGCGGGCGACTGCCGATTAGGCCGTGTGACCGACATGGGACTGCGACGCCTGATACGGCCTGATCTTCGCCAACGTCTTGGAGAGAGCCTCCTGCGCCACCTCCGTGTCGTAGGCCGCTTGCGCCCGCAGCCAGTATCCATTGGACAGGCCGAAGAACCGGCACAGGCGCAGATCCGTGTCGGCGGTGACGGCGCGCTTGCCCGCCACGATCTCGCCGATGCGCTGGGCGGGCACGCCGATCTCCTTCGCGAGCCGGTACTGCGACAGCCCCATTGGCTTGAGGAACTCCTCGCGCAGCAACTCGCCAGGCGTCACGGGCTTGAGTCTCCGCATCATCTTTCTCCCTCAGTGATAGTCCACGATCTCGACGTCCTTCGCGCCTGCGGTCGTCCAGCGGAAGCACACGCGGAACTGGTTGTTCACGCGAATACTGCGCTGCCCGGCGCGGCCGCCTTTCAGCGCCTCCAACCGGTTGCCCGGCGGCACGCGAAGGTCTTCGAGCCGACCCGCGATCTGCAACTGCCGCAGCTTGCGCCGCGCGGCCGCCTCGATATTCACGAATCGCTTGACCCGCCGTCCGCTGGCCAAAGCTTCCGTGTCGGCGCATTTGAACGACACGATCATACAGGGGTATTAACGCGCGGCGTGATTAACGTCAAGCGGGATCTTTGTTTAAGACCGCCAGCGCGGGGCGGCGCCGTCGGGTTCAATCGCGAGGGCAGGCGAACGCGGGGGATTCCTTCCGCCCCAACGGACGGGCGCTTACTTGCGCGGCCCAACAATCTTTATGGCTCATGAATCTCTAAGCCCCGCCAAAATGTCATCTGCTGTCTCCTGACATGGTGACACGCCGAATCGCGCCAGCGAGGAGATAAACTCTGCGCGACTGAGTCCGGCCACCTGAGCCGCCTTGCCTTGACTCAACAGGCCGAGCTCGTACCACTTGGCCGCCGCAGCCAACCTCATTTCGGCCGCCAACTCTTCCGGCGTCTTGCCCATGCCAAGGAGCACTTCGTCGTCAACTTCGATTGGCAGTCTCTTACTCATCCTCAGACTCCTACCGCTACGGACCGTCCCCAAACTAATATGGAGTTTAGCGACTCGAGACACCTGCGGCAAGCAGAGAATGCGCCGAATCGCCTAGGACAGGAAGTCGGCGCGGCCCGTGTCATCCTCTGGCGGAAGGGCGTGGGTCGCCTCGTACGCGTCGAGCTTCTCGAGGAAATCCGCCCAGACCCGCTTCGTGTTGATTTCCGTGATCCAGTCGATCGTGCGATCCGTGGCGGGGTGCGAGAACTTCAGGTCGTCCCGCAGCACGGGACGCGGATATGTTTCCTGCTTCGTCATGCCAAGCAGGTGGGCGAGCACGACAATATCCCAGATGACCCACGGTTTCGAGAAGTCCTCCTTGCGCAGAGGCTTCACGCGCCGATAGTACCACGCCTGATATTCATGCCAGAGCCATTGGCCGATCGGCCCGCGCGCGCCGACCATCTCGCGGACCTGCTCGTACCCGACCGCCAGCCCTCGCTTGCAGACCTCGGTCGATCCGACGACGAGGGGCACGCCGGAAACGAGCGTCGCCTGCATCGCCGAGACGTCGTTGGCGACGTTGAAATCCAGCCCGTTGTCCGGCCAGTCGAGAAAGCCCATGTCCACCACCTGGATTCGGTCGACGATGCCGGGGTCTTCCAGGATCGCCGAAGCCAGGTCCGTCGCCGGGCCGATGGTCAGCACGTTGAGCCGCCGGCGGGCGTTGAAGTCCTTCGACGAGGCGATGAGAAATTTCGCCGCGGCGCTGCTTCGAGGGGTGTGCGCGTCGACGAGCGGCTCGCTGGCCCCCTCGACAAGCGACGGATGCGCGGCCATGTTGAGCCGCCGCTCCACGATGTGGCGAAGGATGAGAAGGGCGGTTCGGCCCGCCGGGGGGCGAATCGTGGGCGCATGAGCGGACAGGATGCCCTTCACGTCGAACGCCGGATGGGTCAGGAGCCACACGATCGCCCACTGGTCGTCGATCTCGTTGCCCACGTCGGTGGAGAGCACGACGGGAATTCGCGCCGCGAGATCATTTCTGGCTTTGTCGGTTTTTGCCATGGCTACTCGGTTTCTCCGATCAACCGCGACAGGGTTCTCCCGAGGACCCATTCCGCCTGCTCCGGCTTCAGTTCGAGCGCTCGAATGCGGGCCAGTTCGACGGCGCAGTGGCAGCCCGGGCCGTCGGAGCCGAAAATCATCTTCGTCCACAGCCCCTCCTCGACCGCCCGCTCCAGCCATTCGTGCAGCATGACCGACGACGTGTCGAAGTAGACGTTGGCATATCGTTTCGCCAGCCAGAGCGTCGCGAGATGGGCTTCCGCGTCCGACCGGAACTTGCCCATGTGCGCCACGATGATCGGTGTCTCCGGGTAGCTCTCCGCCACGTAACGAAGCGCATAAGCCTTGCCAACCACGTCGACCAGAAGGGGTTTGCCCCATTCCTTCAGCGTGTCCATGATCTCGCGCGTGGGATGCTGGTGCAATTTGAGCCCCCGCAGGCCCAGTTCGCCGAAGGCCTCGCGGAGCATGGGGCTGACCCGGCCCTTGTCGTGCGCCTGGCTCACCTTGGCGAAGCCGACGAGCCGGCCGGGGTGGGCGCGGACCATGTCAGCGATGTCCCGGTTTTGTTGCGCATAGTTCGCCGTGTTGACCACGCCGATGGGCAGGACCACGGCCTTGTCGATGCCGGCGGAGTCCATTCGCCGGAGCGAGACGCCGATATCCTGCCAGGTGTTCCACGATTGGGTCAGTCCATCGGCGCGGCCGGCGTGCACATGACAATCGATGATCACGGCTTCCGCTCCCCGAATTGCGAGGTTGCGCATGCGTCTCTCGGCGCTTAGGCGAAGGTGGTCGCGCGCGCAGGGCGCTGTCAAGGGCTTTCAAAAGCAGAATGGGAGACGCCTTGACAATCCAAACGAACTTCGGAGAGTCTGGCCATTGTCACTTTATTCGGCAAGCCGTCCTCGAAGTTTCACCCAAGCGCCCAAGGAGCTAGTCAGATGAGATTCATGGATCGCATTCAGAACCCCAGACGGGAGCAACTCTTCACCATGGAAGGCTTCGGGATCTGGGACCCTTCCGTGATCAAGGACGAGGCCAACGGCAAGCACTATTTGTACGGTTCGCGCTGGCCGATCCAGTACGGCGGGTACGGGTGGTTGACCGAAGGCCGCATCTTCCGCGCCGAAGGCGACAGCCCGGTCGGGCCGTTCACGTTCGCCGAGCAACTTGACCACCTGGTCGATTACGACTGGTGCCGCCAGGCGAACCACAATCCCAAGGTGACGAAAATCGGCGACACGCACTGTCTCTACTACATCGGCACGCATTGGGAACACGGCGATCGGGATCCCGCCGACAAGGCCTCATGGGGGCGCCTCTGGCGCAACAAGCGCATCGGCGTGGCGACGGCGCCCAGCCCTAAAGGCCCCTGGACGCCGAGTCCGAGCAATCCGATCCTCGACGCGCGGCCCGATCAGTGGGACCGCTGCCTCACGTCGAATCCAACGGTCTGCGTGGCGCGCGATGGCCGCATCCACCTAATCTACAAGTCGGCCTCGAACTTCGGACAAGGCAAACTGGTGCAGAATCTGGGGCTGGCGGTGGCCGACGACGTCCACGGCCCGTATACGCGCGCCGGGCGCTCGCCGCTGCTGCCGCACAACATCGAGGACCCATTTGTCTGGGGCGAGAAGGGCTGCTACCGGCTGCTCGCCAAGGACATGACGGGCGATGTCTGTGGCGTTCACAAGGCGGGGATTCTATACACCTCAACGGACGCGGTGGAGTGGGAATTGTCCGAAGAACGGCTGGCCTATGACTTGTGGGTGAACTGGGCGGATGGCTCGCGCCAGGAGTTTCACAAGATGGAGCGCCCTCACTTGTACTTGGAGGACGGGCAATCGCGCGCCATCTATCACGGGGCGTATGCGGTCTTCGGACAGCCTACCGCCCTCCTGGCCCGCGAGCTGGCGCCGTGATAATCGAGATGGAGGGACGAGAATGAAATTTCGTGGCAACTGGAGGCGTCTGGTGAACACTTTGTTTCGATTTGCGGTCTTGGCTCTTGTGGGAACCCTCTTTGCCATCGCCCAGGCGTCGCCGCCGACGGCGCCGGCCTCAGCCGCTTCCGCCCCTTCCACGGGCGAGGTCAAGTGGCATCCCGGCCATTACGCCCTGGTGAGTCCTTTCATTGCCCAGGCCGACTACGCCTACAAGAATTTCCGCGGCATCCAGAAATTCTATAACTGGCGCACGCTCGAGCCCGAAAAGGACCGCTACGACTTCTCGGAAATCCGGTCGGACCTGGACTTCCTTGGCCGGCGCGACAAGCGCCTGGTCATCCAGATTCAGACCAAGGCGTTCCAGAGCGGCCAGAATTGCTGTCCCCCGTATATCTCCGGGCCGGAGTATGGCGGCGGCGTGTACAAGACCAGCGTGGGCGCGTTCAATCCCATCATCTGGGACGACCGGGTCAACGAGCGCTTGCTGGCCCTGTACCGTGAGTTGGGCAAGCAGTTCGATAGCGAACCGAACCTCGAAGCAGTGGTCATCCCCGAAACGGCCGTCACGGGCAACGTCAAGAACCAGGGCGAAGTCCCCTTCTCAATGGACCGATACGCCCAGTGCGTGGAAGCCGGCATGCAGGCGACGAAGGACGCGTTCCCGCACACGGTCGTCATCCAATTCTACAACCTTCCTGTGGAGATCCATCAGTCGTTATTTGACTATGCCACCGCCCACGGCATTGGGTTGGGCGGGCCGGACGTCTTCATCAACGATGCTCTGCTGATGGATCCGGAGAAGGGCTCTTATCCCCTGGACAGACGAGCGTCCGGCATCGTTCCGGTGGGCGTCGCTGTCCAGCCGGGAGATTACTTGGTCAAGACTCATGGCGGCCCCCCCGATCCTCCCACTCCGAAGGAACTGTATGAATTCGGCCGGGACCAGCTTCGTGCGAACTATATGTTCTGGTCCACCAAGAGCGGGTGCTTCGAGAAGGTGCAGGCGATGATGGACGATCCATCTTTCCCCCGGGACCCCGCAGGCGGCCTGAGCGCCGCCCGCCCGAAAAGCATCGGCGGCCCGGACCCCGGCAAATGAGATCATTCCCTTCTTTCTGCGCGCCATCGAAGGACAAACAGTTCGAAAGCGAACGGGGGATCTGCGCAAAAGTAAAGGCGTCGCGACGGACTCAAGGCGTCCGTGCGTCCTGTTTCTTCGCTGGCTCGCGCATGAGGCGTATGATGATTTGTTCTTTTTCGTTCGCGATGTTTCCCCCTCGCCTGCCAGGCGCCGGGATGAAGGCGAAGGCGTCCGGACGGACTGCTTTGATGTTGGCTATCGCTCCCGACTGCCATGTGTCCTCTTCGCTCGTGTTGCCTTCGCCCATGTAGAGAAATCCCGATTTGGCGACCAGATCCCTTGTCGCCAAGGAGTTGTTTGCCTTGCTCTTGTCGAAGAAGGCGTCGTTGTCAAACATCACGCCTTTCCAGCCGGTCTCATCGGAGAAGGCCTTGACATGATCGAGAAAGACTCTGAATTGCCGCTCATTCAACTGCATGACGGTTGCCAGGTCCGGCGACATCCAGGCCGGATCGGTGGTCCGAACCCAGATATGCTTGCGAAGAACGATTAGATAGTTCGGCGCATTGCGATGCGCGAGGGTGAGCAATATCTTCGCCGCCTCGCCATTGGCTTGCTCGCCCCAATTCTGCCAGTATTCCTGCAGGTCCGCTGACTGCTTCTTGTATTCCTCCCACGTAGCCGGAATGGGTTCGGGGCGTTGCCAACGCGCTTTGAACCAGGGGTCGAATCCGCCCAGGATGGCCAATTGGGGATACTTCTCCAGTGTCTGGCTCTTCTTCTCTTCCTTCGCGCCAGGCTTATAGAAAAAGGCGCCCGCAAACGTGCGCCATGGAATCTCGACGCCAATGACGTTGTCCCAGCGCTGTAATTCCGTCAGCGTGGCTTTGATGTAACTCTCCAGCGCCTCATAGTCCGGCGCTTCTTCGTGTCGTTCGTACTTGGCGCGATGCTTCTCAATCAACCATGCGAGACTTATCTTTCCCGACTTAGGCGCAGAGCCGTCGCTATACCGCGGCACGCTGTCAGGATACGTATCCGTGAACCACGGCGGGGGATTGTCGAAACTGATCGTGGGAATAGCATGAAGTCCGGCGTCCTTTGCCAGCTGCAAGGAACTCCTAAGCCGTGAGAAATCGCATTCGCCCCTCTTGCTCTCTACGAAACTCCAATCGGTGGCGCCGAGGATCTTGAAAACCGTGTCAAGTCCGTTCCGGCGATACGCCGCCATGTCCTCGGCCGAAAAAGCGCGCCACGTAATCATCATGAGCCGGGGCAATGTCGGCGGGTATTCCGCGGCGGCCGCGCGACCGGAATATGCGGCTAAGAGGGCAAGGGGCGACAGCAGGCAAAGACATATTCTTGTCATTTGGAGACTGTATTTCAGCCAACCCCGTTTGCCAAGGGCCATTTCAGAGGATATCTCGCTCTGGGCGCATCTTGACACTGCTACCGCGGAAGTCCTCAGATGCCAACCCCACCCCGAACCTCCCCGCAAGCAGTGAGGGGCCAAAACCCTCTCCCCTCTTGCGAAATCGAAGGTGGCACGGGCGTCCCGCCTGTGCCATTCTCCAAAAGCCGAATCCGCAATTGGCTCGAATCACCTAGCGCCCCAACCGGCCGTTGACGGCGGCGGGGAAAGTGTGCAGAGTCGTCCGCGGAGGCTCATGAAGAATGTCGCGTCGTTTGCCCAGCATCGCACTCATCATGACTGACCAGCAGCAGGCGCGCCTGTCCCGGCGCGAAGGCTATCCGCTGGACACCACGCCGTTCCTGGATTCCCTCGCGCGCGGGGGGACATGGTTCCATCGCGCCTACACGACTTCGCCCACCTGCGCCCCCGCGCGCGTCAGTTTGTTCACAGGACGCTGGCCCTCGGCCACGCGGATGCGCACCAATCACAACATCCTGGACGCGACCTACGAAAAGGACCTGGTCGATGTCGTCAAGGCCCAAGGCTACGCCACCGCCGTGTGCGGCAAGAACCATTCGCACCTCAGACCCCAACGCGTCGATCACTGGTTCGAGCGCGGACACGCCGGCGAGGGCACGCCCGGCCGCACGGAAGAGGAAAAGGCGTTCGACCAATACATGCGCGCGCGCGGCCATAGCGTCCATCGAGAACCCACGCCGTTTCCCGTCGAATGCCAGGGGCCGGCCCGCTCCGTCTCCAGCGCCATTCGGTGGATCGATACGGTCAAGGACAAGCCTTTTTTCCTGTGGCTCACATTCGCCGAGCCGCATAGCCCCTATCAAGCTCCCAAACCATACTGGGACATGTTCCCGCCGGAGTCGTTACCCCAGCCCATCGCCGGGCCGGAGACACTGGCGGCGTGCGGGTTCAAGTGGCGCTTCAACAAGGAGCACTTCCGAAAGGCCTACGCCGGTTACGATGACGACGTGCCCCGCGCGCGCTCGAACTATCACGGCATGCTGTGCCTGATTGACGACCAGATCAAACGCTTCGTTGAATTCCTCGACGCGCGGGGGCTGCGCCAACACACAATCATCGTCTTCCTTTCCGATCACGGCGATTTCGTCGGCGAATATGGCTTGATGCGCAAGGGGCTGGAGACCAACGACTTCCTCATGCGCATCCCGATGTTCTTCGTCGGTCCGGGCGTCGTCGCGCGGCCCGAACCCCATCCGGCCCACGTCTCCCTCGCCGACGTTATGCCGACCTTGTGCGAAGCCATTGGGGTTCCTTTGCCCAACGGCGTGCAGGGCCGCAGCTTGTGGCCGTTGCTCACGGGCGGGGCATATCCGGAAGAAGAGTTCGCCAGCGTTTACGCGGAACAAGGCTTCGGGGGCCTGCATTATGCCGAGAACGACGCGCTCGATCCGGTGGCGGAGGGGGCGCACAACCCATTCGTGGGATTTGACTGTCTCAACTCGTGGTCGCAAAGCGGAACCATGCGAATGCTGCGACGAGGGGATTGGAAGCTGGCTTTC
>JAPLSS010000914.1 GCA_026398515.1 Candidatus Sumerlaeota bacterium
CATTCCCTGGGGGACATAGCCGGCGAGGACGCCGGCGCTCCCAGGAACCGCAATCCATATATTGAAGCTACATTGCGGGATGCACCCGCGACGCAATGCGCCGTGAGGCGCTGTCCTCCGTTCTTCCCCCGTTCGACATAAGGGGGCTGTGGGCAATGGACAGCCCGGATGCTTGGAACTATCCTGGCTCCGCGGTCGGGAATCGTGGCCATTCCGGACGGGAGAGCGCAATCCATGAGACTCATGATAACGAAGATAGTCTGCGCGGCGCTGCTTGCGGGCGGCGCCGCTTACGCACAGACACCCAACGGAGGCGCGGAAATGGACAACGCGATCGAGAAGAACAGCCGGAGGAACGCCAGCGAGGCAAGCCAAGGCGGGCCAAACAGCCCCGCGACAAACACGCCGGGAAAAGCCGGGACAGCGCCCGCCCGAGCCAAGGCGCAACCCGGGAACCAGACCGGCGCCGAGAAAAAGGCCGAAGTTGATGAGAGCGTGATCCAACTGTATGAGGCGCGCGAGTTCCAGGGAATGCCATACCGCCTCATGAAGCCGATCGACTTCGACCCGTCGACGGCGTATCCCCTGATCGTGAGCCTTCATGGCAAAGGGGGCGTCGGCACGGACAACCTGGGGAACCTTCGGGTGTGGACGGCGTTCCTGGCCAGGGAGGAGTTGCGGCGGAAGCATCCGTGTTTCGTCCTGGCCCCGCAAACGCCGACAAGCTGGACCACCGACGACGAACCGGCGCCGGTCCTGACGGAAGACAGCATCAAAAACTATCCGGAAGCGTGGCGCGGGTTCCTCCAGCGACGAATGACCACGCAGCCGTCGCCGCCGCCGGCCCGCGCGTCCGCCGGCGGAGACCTCTCAAAAGCGTTCGATCTCGTCGCCGAAATCGAGTATGAGTTCCGCATCGACCGAAGCCGGATTTACGTCCTGGGACATTCCATGGGAGGATTCGGCTCGTGGAACGCGATCTGGGCCAAGCCCGAGATGTTCGCCGCGGCCATTCCGACGGCGGGCGCGCTCATGCCGTGGAAGGACCCGAAACGATTCGCGAACGTTCCCATCTGGGCGTTCCATGGTTCGGCCGACCCCTTGGTCCCGGTCGACTTCACGCGAGAGATTTTCGCGGCCATGAAGCAGTGCGGCGGGAATATGAAATACACGGAAATGCAGGGCGTCAATCACGGCTGCAACGTGCCCGCGTTCCAGTACACCGGAGACGACGCGGCGAAGGGCTGGATCACCCAGTGCAGCAGCGACCGCTGCGAGCGGGAAAGCGACATCTGGGATTGGCTGTTCAATCAGAAGCGTCCCTGAAGCCCCGAAAGGGGCGCATCCCGCAATGTAGCTCCGGAGATGGGCCACCGAGTAAATGCGGTTTCCGGGGGCGCGGTGAGAACTCCAGGGTAGATCCAATGAAGCCGGCCACGAGGCCGATATTTGGAAACGGGCAATCTAAACAGGGGGATTCTGAATGCCTGAGCCAAAACCGATCGTCGTCGAATACTCGCGGGAGGGCGAAGAGGCGCATCTCTTGCGCCTGGGGTCGCGCGCCATGTCTGACATCCGCATCGAGTACGCCGGCCTGCCCCCGGAGGAGCGCGCGGGGAGCGCCTCGCAACTGCTGTGCGCTTCGCTGACGTTCTGTGTCGCGGCCACCTTCAGCACGGCGCTCGCGGGCCGGGGAGCGGCGATCAAGTCGATGAAGGCGCGCGGCGCGCTCGAGCAGGATCGCGACGCGAACCAACGTATGAAGGTCGCGCGCATCCGCGTCGAGGTGGAAGTCGACGTCGAGGAAAAGGACATCGAGACTTTCGAGAAGTGCCGCCGGATCATGCGCCACGGCTGCCTGATCGGCTATTCGCTGGAGCAGGGCGTGGAAGTGGAACAGGTGTTTCGGCGAACCGGCGAAGAGTAGCGTGGACAGCGTTGTCCGCGCCTTTCCTCACCTTGCCCTTTTCTCGGACGTGGGTATCGTGTCCCCGGATTCCCGATTCTCAAACGTTGCCACGACAGCGGGCGATCGGAGGCAAACATGGACGACCCGCGATTCAACGAAATCAAGGCCAGGCACGACCGTGGCGAGAAGATCACCGAGGAGGAGCGCGATTACGTCGAGAACGTGATGGAACTGCAGGTCCAGCTCGGATCGGTTCAGCGCAACGCCGAGTATGCGAAAGCGCATCCGCCGCGCGAATTCACCGGAATGATCCCGCTGACCGATCTCGGCCCCGGCCTCCACGAAAACGAGCCGGGCGGCCTTTACCCCGGAGGAGTCAACACGCCTCCCGCGGCGCACCTTCAAGCCGGCCTGCGGCTGGCCGCGGACATCGTCCCGCTGGATCGCGAGGGGCGCCGGTCCGCCGACGGCCGCATCGTGATGGCCGCCATCGGCATGTCCAACACGACCCAGGCCTCCCGCACTTTCCTCAAACTCCTCGACGCCGTACAGGGCCTCAACCCGAGATTGACCGTGGTCGACTGCGCTCAGGGCTCACAAACCGCTCATAAGATCGCCGACCCGAACTTTCCGTATTGGGGCTTGGTGAATGCCCGCCTGGAGAATGCCGGCGCCACCCTGCGGCAGGTGCAGGTGGTCTGGCTCAAGGAAGCCAACAACATGCCGACCGAGCCGTTCCTGGAGCACGTCCGGAAATTCCAGGGAAACCTGGTCGACATTCTCCACAACCTGCACGATAAGTTTCCAAATCTTAAGATCGCCTACCTCTCGAGCCGCATCTACGGCGGCTACGCGGTCGGGCCGCTGAACCCCGAGCCCTTCGCCTACGAAGAAGGCTTCGCCGTGAAGTGGCTCATCGCCGACCAGATCGCCGGCAAGCCGGAGTTGAACTACGATCCCGCCAAGGGGCCGGTGCGCGCGCCCTGGATCGCCTGGGGGCCATACCTCTGGGCCGATGGACTCAAGGGCCGCCTGGACGGGCTGGTGTGGACGCGCGAGGACCTCAGCCCCGACGGAACCCACCCCTCTCTCCTCGGCCGAGAGAAAGTCGCGAAATTGCTGATGGAGTTCCTGAAGCGCGACCCGACGGCGCGGCCCTGGTTTGTCGGCCGGGGCGTTCCCTCTCGCGCCCTGCAACAAATCGTCCCCGGCGTCTGGTTTCGCGAAGAGACAGGCAGCTGCAACAGCATCGTCATCGAAATGAACGACTATCTGATCGTCGTCGACGCGAGCTATCCCGGACCGGCGCGAGCCTTGATCTCCGATGTGCAAAAGACCTTCTCCAAGCCGATCAAGTATGTGATCGATACCCACTCGGACGAAGATCACTTATATGGGAACGCTGTGTTCACTAAGATAGGCGCCATCACGATTGCGCACGCCGGCCTCGTCGAGGATATGCGACAATACGAGCCGCGACACTGGCAGCGTTTGGCCAAGTTCAGGAAAGACGTGGCCGATCTGAACCTGCCCGGCCCGGAACCGCCTCAGCAGACCTTCACCGACAGCCCCTACGTCATCAGCGATTCGAACCGGCGGGTCGAGTTGCGCCACTTCGGCTGGGGCCACACCCGGGGCGACGTGTTTGTCTATCTCCCCAAGGAAAAGATCCTGTGCGCCGGCGACTCGGTGGGGAACGGCGCGTGGGGCGATCCCAAGCGCGCCCACATGGCCAACTGGGCCAACCAAATTCGCGCCGCCGCGAAGTTGGACGTCGAACTCGTGCTTCCGGGCCACGGCAGCCCGGGCGGCAAGGAACTGTTGGAAGGGCAGATCGAGTTTTTTGAGGAACTCTACAAGGCGGTCCAGGCGGCGGTGAAGGAAGGAAAGACCCTGGATCAATTGGTGACGATGCGCGACGGCCGGCCCGTCGCCACCGCCATTCAACTCTCCCCGAAGATGATGGATGAATACGTCAGCCACCTCGGCCCCGTGCTCAAGCCCTGGCAGATCTCAAGGTTTCCCAGTCAGGTCAGGAATAGCTACGTGGAGATCGTCCAGGGAAGGCCATACGGCGAAATCGCCGGCGACCAATAAGAGTGCGTTCAAAAAGTCCGCTGGTCGTTGCGCGAAGCGCTTTGGAGGATCTCGGTTGCCTGAACCTTCGCGATTCGACGTTGACATATCCGTGGGCGGTGCGCAACTACTTGCGAAAACACCGCCGAGGGGAAACTTCGATAGGAGACCGCTTGCCGTGGGAGCGTTTGCTTTGGTGTCTCTGGGCCTGATTCTTTCGTTCGGCGAGTCGCAGCCGTCTTCCGCCCCGCGGACGCCGTCGCCCCAGCCGCCCGTTGTCCGCTCGGGCGCCGCGCCAATCCGGCTCTGGCTTACCCGCACAACGTCAGAAAGGACTGTCGTATCATGATGATCTACACCTGTCTTGTTTTCCTTGCTCTGTCCGCGCCGGCGGGCCCGGCCAGCCAGGGACAACCCGCCTTTGATGACCCGCGCTTCAACGAAATCAAAGCGAAGCGCCAACGCGGGGAGAAGATCACCGAGGAGGAGCGGGACTATGCGGAAAGCATGATCGAGCGGCGGAACCAGGAGGAGTCGGCGAAGCGCAATGCCGACTACGCCCAGGCGCATCCGCCCCGCGAATCCACCGGCCTCATCCCGCTTCCGGACTTGGGCGCCGGGACGCACCAGGGCGAGCAGGGAGGCCTTTACCCGGACGGCAAAAACACCCCGCCCGAAGCCCACCTCGCCGCCGGTCTGCGGCTGGCCGCGCAGATTGCCCCCCTCGATCGCGAGGGACGCCCCTCGCCGGACGGGCGCATTGTGATGTGCAGCATCGGCATGTCGAACACGACGCAGGAGTCGCGATCGTTTCTCAAACTATTCGTCGCCGATCCGGAGGTGAATCCGCGGCTGACGTTCGTGGATAGCGCGCAAGGCGCTCAGACGGCGTCCAAAATCCAAGATCCCAACTTCCCCTATTGGAATGTGGTGAACGCGCGGCTCAGCGACGCCGAAGCCACGCCGCAACAGGTGCAGGTTGTTTGGCTGAAGGAAGCGAACGGCAGCCCAACCGAGCCGTTTCCCGAGCACGCAAAAAAACTTTACGACAACATGGTCGGCGTGCTGGGCAATCTCCACGACAAATTCCCCAACCTGAAGATCGCGTACCTCTCCAGCCGCATTTACGGGGGCTACGCCGCCGGTCCGCTCAACCCGGAGCCGTGGGCGTATGAGGAAGGCTTCTCCATGAAATGGCTGATCGCCGACCAGATCGCCGGCAAACTCGAGTTGAACTACGATTCCGCCAAAGGCGCCGTGCGCGCGCCCTGGATCGCCTGGGGGCCTTATTTGTGGGCCGATGGGCTGAAGGGCCGCAAAGACGGCAAGGTGGTCTGGACGCGAGACGACCTGGGGCCCGACGGCACGCATCCCTCCCTGCTCGGCCGCGAGAAGGTCGCCCGGCTGCTCATGGATTTCCTCAAGACCGATCCGACCTCGCGTCCCTGGTTCCTCAAGAAGTGAACGAGGCCTCGGTCTCAGCCGCGGCGATTCCATGAGGCGTTCACCGGGAACGGCTGAAACCGTCATTACGAGCTCAAGCGTTCCATTTTCATCTTTTCCAAATGTGGCGGGCCGCTGGGAATCGCCGTCGCCGTTCATTTGTTCGTTTGATCCCTGAAGGGCATGGACGCATCATCCCTACGGGCCGGCTGCCGCCGCGGCGCCGTCGGGCCGCGGGGCGGATCGCTTGCACTCCCGGAGCATGCCATGCGTCAGCCAAATCGCCGGACGTTTCTGAAGACCCTGGCGCTGGGCGCGGCCGGGGCGGCGCGCGGGCCGCGATGGGTCCGGGCCGCCGAAGCCTCCGGCGCCTCGCCCTCGGGGCCGCTCAAGGGCTTTATCATCGCCGACGCGCACTTCGGCTGGGGGGACCCGCGGCAGCCTTCGCCCGAGACGCAGCGCCAACTCCTGCGCCGCATTCTCTCGCGGTTCCCCGATCTGGACGTCTTCATCGACACCGGCGACGCGCACCATAGCGGCTTAACGAGCGCCCAGCCGCTAGAGGAATGGACCGAGATCGTCCTCGAAGGCTGCGGCCCGATCCCGTTCCTCTATGTCCCGGGCAATCACGAAATCACCACCCAGAAGGACGACGCCGAATGGCGCTGCGAGACGATGGGCAGCCTCGCGTGCCGCCCGTACTACGCCGTCGATCTCAAGAACATCCATCTCGTCGCGTTCCCCGAACTGATCCGCACGACTCTTCTCACCAAGGAAGAGATGGAATGGCTGCGGCTGGATCTGGAGGTCAACAAGGACAAGTCGATCCTCCTCTTTTCCCACAACAACATCCGCGGGACCACGAGCGACGGCGGGGAGGACGGCTATCGCGGACTCGTCAACAGCCGCGAGATCCTTGAACTGCTGATGGAGCGCCCCAACGTTCTCGCCTGGATGCACGGCCACAACCACATGTATCAGATCGTCGAGCAGAGCGGGAAACTCTTTGTCTCCAACGGGCGTTTCGGCGGCTTCGACCTGGCGAAACAGGGGCGGCCGGGCCAACCCCTCGGCGGCATCTACTTCGAAATCGACGGGGCGGGGCTGACGGTTCGCTGCTACAACGCCGAAGACGACAAGTTTCTCGACGAACTGCGCGGACCCGACTTCTCGCGGACGCTTCGGGCGCGGACCTCCTTCGACGTCTCGCAGCCGCCGCGCGTCGCGTATGGCCGCGGCGGCGCCCCGGACGGCGAACGGATTCCCGTCAGGCGCCATTGGGGCGGAGGACACGGGCCGCGCGAACTGTTCCTGACGGGCGCCGCCGACCCCCTCCTCAACGACGACCCGGAGTTCCGCCTTTACATGACCCGCAATGCCGGGAAGCCGACCGAAGACAAGCAACTCTCGGCGGCCGGCGCGGCGCCGAACAACGCGTGGGAATGGGCCAACCCGGGCGTGCGGCTCCGGGCGCGCGACGGGAAGGCCGAGGTCACGACGGTGTCCCTGCCGCGCTCCGGCGCCGCCCGGTTCCTCTACTATCGTTGCCCTCCCGGCGTGCGGCTCCTCGTCGAAGCGACAGTCGAATCGCCCTCCGGCGGCCAAACCGTCAAGCCGCGATGTTTCGTTCATGACCGAGCCGGACAACAACGCGCCGCGCTGGAAGGAGCGGAGTGGACGCTGGCCGCGGGCGCGCGGACGCATCGCGCCGAGTTTGAATTGCCGCCCTTGACCGGAGCCGACACCATCTATGGCGATCCGCGGTCCGACAACGTCTTGCACGTGTCATTCTCGCTGGAATTCCGCGGGCTGAACGAAGACATCGTCCTGCGGCGCTTCGCCGTTCAGCGCGCCGGGGCGGAAGGGGCGACGCGCGACGCGGCCGTGCTGGAAGACGGCGCGCGCTAC
>JAPLSS010000114.1 GCA_026398515.1 Candidatus Sumerlaeota bacterium
TTGACTTCACAGTGCGAATCGCCTTTGAGTTCCTAGTGCGACCTTCAGGTCGTATGAGTCCTTTGGGTCCTTCAGGTCCCTTGGAGGAAGCCGCTACGACCTAAAGGACGCACTACGAACTAAGCCGCTTTCGGCAATCGACCGCAATATCATCAACCCATCGCAATTCCCCAGCGCCTCCTCGGCGCAGCGCTCGGGGTGCGGCATCATGCCCAGCACGTTCCCCGCTTCGTTCACGATCCCGGTGATCGAGTCGACCGAGCCATTCGGGTTCGCCTCCGGCGTCACGCGGCCCCGAGCGTCGCAATAGCGGAAGACGATCTGATCGTTGTCCCGCAGGCGCTTCAGCCCGTCGGGATCGATGAAATAGTTGCCCTCGCCATGCGCGATCGGGATCTTCAACACGTCGGCGGCGAAGTCAGTGAACGGCGGCGCGTGGCGTGCGACCTTCAGCCACACGTCCTTGCAGATGAACTTCAGCGACCGGTTGCGCATCAGGACGCCGGGCAGCAGATGCGCCTCGCATAAGACCTGGAACCCGTTGCAGATGCCGATGACCGGACGGCCCTGGTTGGCGAACTCGACGACGGCGCGCAGGAGCGGGGAAAAGCGCGCGATGGCCCCGACGCGCAGGTAGTCGCCATACGAAAACCCGCCCGGCAGGACGACGCACTCGACGTCGCTCGGGACGGAGGCGTCCTTATGCCAAAGAAAGACAGCCTCCTCCCCCGCCGGCCCGTGCAATGCGTTCCAGCAGTCGGTGTCGCAATTGGAGCCGGGGAAAACCACCACGCCGAATTTCACGCCTCAGGCCTCCGTGATCTCAAAGCGATAATCTTCGATGACCGGGTTGCTCAGCAGCTTGGCGCTCACCTCGTGGAGCTCCTTTTCGGCCTCCGCGCGGCTGAGCCCGTCGAGCTGGATCTCGAACTGCTTGCCGACTCGCACGCCCTGGAGGCCGCGCATCCCAAGCGAGCGCAGCGCCTCGAACACGGCGAACCCCTGCGGGTCGGAGACTTCCTGTTTCAGCGTGACGATGACGGTGGCTTTCAGCATAGGAGCGTTTCCCACAATAAAGTTATGCGAACGCGATCACCCCGATAGAGCGTTTTTCCGCGAGACTCTTGCGGTGCAGTCTGAGCCGATCGATTTCGTGCAAGGTGTCCGCGGTATAATAGCTCTCGTGGCAATGCGGGCGCCGCACCATGGGGATCTGCTCAATGACCACAAGATCCTTGCCTTTGCCGAAGATCCGGGTGGTTCGCTGAATGCGAACTCCCTCTTTGCCACAGAGATCGCAATCCCGCTTTGTCTTGCGCCCCTTCAACAGTGATCACCCCTCCAAAATGAGCTTCGCGATCTTCTCATAGCGCTCCGACGTTTTCCGGATGATCTCCTCGGGCAGGCGCGGGGCCGGCGGCTTCTTCTCCCAGCCGATCGACTCGACGTAATCGCGCACGAACTGCTTGTCGAAACTGAACGCCGCGTGCGGGCCGGGCGTGTAGGTGTCGGCCTCCCAGAAGCGCGAGGAGTCCGGCGTCATGCATTCGTCGATCAGGATAATCTCGCCATCCATCCAGCCGAACTCGAACTTCGTGTCGCTGAGAACGATTCCTTTGGCCAGCATCGCCTCGTGGCCGAAGCGGTAAAGGGCGAGGCTCTTGTCGCGGACGAACTCGAAGGCGTCCTTGCCGAGGATGTCGGCGGCGCGGGCCTCGTCGATGTTTTCGTCGTGCTGGCCGAGTTCCTCTTTCGTCGCCGGAGAGAAAATCGGCTCGGGCAGGCGCGACCGCTGTCGCAGGCCCTTGGGCAGCGCGTGGCCCGACGCGACCTTGCCGGTTTTCCGGTATTCTTTCCACGCCGAGCCGTCGAGGTAGCCGCGCACCACGCACTCCACCGGCAGCGGCTTGGCCTTTCGCGCCAGCATCGAGCGCCCGTCGAGTTGGCCGGCGTACTCGCGGCACGCCGCCGGGTATTGATCCACCGTGGCGGCCAGGCAGTGGTTCTTGACGATCCGGGAGGTCGCCTCGAACCAATGCGCCGACACGCGCGTCAGCACGCTTCCCTTGCCCGGGATGGGATCGGAGAAGACGACGTCGAACGCGCTCAGGCGATCGGTGGCGACAATCAGCAGCGCCTCCCCCAGGTCGTACACGTCGCGCACCTTGCCGCGGTTGGCCAGCTTCAGCCCCGGCATGTCCGTGTGGTAGATGGTCGAACTCATAATGGCTCATCCCGTTCGTGGAATTGAGTTCGTATCGAATGTCCGCTCCCCAGAATAAGGAGTATGGAGTCCCGCCTTCAGGCGGAATGCTGATCTGACGGACAAATCAGCGACTCGGAGCATTCCGCCTGAAGGCTGAGTTCCTCTCACCCTTTTGACTCTTCGTCCGCCGGTTTTTCGCCTTCCGGTTTCTCCGCTTCGCTCGACCAGCGCTGCGCCGTGTAGGCAGGCCAGGCTTCCGGCGAGGGGAAATAGTCGCGGCAGATCAACACCGGCAGCAGAACCAGCAGGTCCATGAGCAAGTTTCTCAGGGCGCCATGCCAGTGCCAGTGGAAGCCAATCGCCACTTCGACCAGCACAAAGACAAAGGTCAGCCAATACGCCCACCGATGCCCGTAGAACAACCCGACGAAGAGCGCCCCGCACAAGATCGCTTCGACCAGCGCCACGTCGTCGCGCCCGGTGTGCAGGACGCCGCGCAGATACCACAGCGCCCGCCCCAAGGTCATGAGCGCCAGGGCGGCCAGGGCGATCCAGAGGATGCCGGGGATCTTCCCCATCCGTTCACAACAAGGACACTTGCAGTCTGATCCGTGCATGGTTCCGCGCCTCCTTACTGAATAATTAGAACCTATAGGACCTATAGGGCTTATTCCCACTCAATCGTACTCGGGGGCTTGCTGCTGACGTCGTAGACGACCCGATTGACGCCGCGCACCTCGTTGATGATCCGGCTGGCGATCCGGCCCAGCGCGTCCCCCGGCAGCCGCACCCAGTCGGCCGTCATTCCATCGACGCTTTCGACGCATCGAAGGGCGATCACGTTCTCATAGGTCCGTTCGTCGCCCATCACGCCGACGGTCTGCACGGGGAGCAACACCGCCAGCGCCTGCCAGATGCGGTCATATTGCCCGGACGCCTTGAGTTCTTCGATCAAAATCGCATCCGCCCGGCGCAACACGTCCAGCCGCTTCCTCGTCACTTCGCCCAGAATGCGAATCGCAAGACCTGGGCCGGGGAACGGATGGCGCCAGAGGATTTCGCGCGGAAGGCCCAATTCCTTGCCCGCGGCGCGCACTTCATCCTTGAACAGGTCCTTCAGCGGCTCGATCACCCGATGCTGGCGGATCAGTTTCAGGACTTCCCGCACGCGGTTGTGATGGGTCTTGATCGTCGCCGACGGCCCCTTCGTCGACACGCTTTCGATCACGTCGGGATAGAGCGTGCCCTGCGCCAACAGGTCGTCGGGGCCCAGTTCGCGGAAGAACACGCGGATGAACTCGCGTCCGATGCGCCGGCGCTTCTCCTCGGGATTCGTCACGCCTTTCAACTGTCGGAGAAACTGTGGGGCGCAACGCTTGAACCGCACGCGGATGCCCAGTGTCTCCTGGAACGTCCGGATCACCTGTTCCGTTTCGTTCAGCCGCAGCACCCCGTTGTCGACGAAGACCGGGACCGCCTGCCTGCCCACCGCGCGGTGAAGCAGAACGGCCAGGACGGTGGAATCGACCCCGCCGCTCACCGCGCACACCACGCGCCGCCGACCGACGGTTTCGCGCAGGTCCTCGACCGTCCGGCGAACGAAGGAACCCATCGTCCACGTGTTGTCGGCCCGGCAGACGCGCAACGCGAAGTTCTTGAGGATGTTGTCGCCATGGGTCGTGTGATGGACTTCAGGGTGGAACTGAAGGCCGAACAGCGGGCGGCTCCGATGGCGCACCGCGGCGAACGGGCAGGTGTCGGAAGAGGCCAGCGTCGTGAATCCGCGCGGCAGCCTCTCGACGCGGTCGCCGTGGCTCATCCACACGCGGCTTCGTTTCGGCAGGCCGCGCAGCAAGGCGTCCGGCTCGACGACTTCGATTTCTTTGTAGCCGTATTCGCGGGTCGCGGCAGGCGCGACCTTGCCCTTGAGCATGTGCGCCATGGCCTGCAAGCCGTAGCAGATCCCCAGGACCGGCGCGCCCAGTTCGAGGATCTCGGGATTCAACTGCGGCGCGCCCTCGTCGTAGATGCTCGACGGGCCGCCGGACAGGATGACGCCCTGCGGCCGCAGCGCCTTCAGCCGCTCGATGGGGAGGTTGAACGGATGGATTTCGGTGTACACGCTGAGTTGGCGCACCTTGCGGGCGATCAACTGCGTGTACTGGGAGCCGAAATCAAGAACCGCGATCATGCGCCGTCCGCCTCCGTCGCTCGTCTACTCCCCCGTTCTCACTCGCCGGGCCTTCCGCAACAGCCTGCTTTCGTTCCGTTCCCATGAAATGTTCACTTCGGCTGGACGGACGCCCCTGACGTTCGCAGCCGGCGTTCCCTCGCCGAGCCGGCGCGCCCTCCCGTCTTCGTCCTGTTCCGTCGCCCATTCGCGGCGCCTGTTTTGCCAAAACGATTGGGGAAAACCTCCACTCGCCCTTTGGCGACGCAAGCCATCCCCAGGGCCGCGAGTTGAACACTGCAAATTGTCTGACAGCGCCTGACGAATACAAGATATAGTATTCAAGCGCGTAGACAATACCATTTATGCCCCTCTGTCAACCCTGATCTTGAAGGCTTTTTGCCGAAATGCAAGCGAGAAGGATCAGGCAGGTCCAGTCCGCCGGACCGGAATCGAATCCGCGGCGCTGGCGGTTTCCCGACCGCTGCTGTTTGCCTCGCTGCCGGGGATCAGGACATGCTGGCGTTGGGACAGATCGGCGGAATCCAAATCGTGACGCCGTGCGCCTTCGCCCGCATTCCGGGGGAACGCGCAGAAGAGCATCGACCCCGGCCATCCGCGTGGCCGGGCGAAGCCCCCGCCCCGGCGAACGCGACCGTTTGCCGGAAGGCGATTGACATCCGGGCCGCCATTACGTACGATATGGCGTACGGATTGGGGGTGTTCTCATGACTAGTGTGACGGCGACGCAAGCCCGCAAGCGGCTGTACGCCCTGCTCGACGACGTGGCGGAATCGCACGAGCCTGTTCAAATCGCAGGCAAGCGGCACTCCGCCGTTCTCGTTTCCGAGGACGACTGGAGGGCGGTTCAGGAGACTCTCTACCTGACCGGCATCCCAGGCATGCGAGAGTCTATTCGCAAGGGACTGAAGACCCCCGTCGAGCAATGCGACAAGGAATTGAATTGGTGAGCTGGACGCTGGCCTACACCAAGCAGGCAACGCGGGATGCCAGGAAGATCGCACGGTCGGGGCTGAAACCGCAGGCCAGAAAGCTGCTCGACCTACTCGCCTCCGATCCCTATCGGACGCCGCCCCCCTACGAGAAGCTGGTCGGCGACCTTGCCGGGGCATGCTCCCGCCGGATCAACATTCAACACCGCCTTGTCTACCAAGTGCTGGATGACATCAAGACCGTCAAAGTCATCCGAATGTGGACGCACTACAAATGAGACTGGCGAACAAGAGCTTGCAGGTTTCGGAGACACTCGATGCAATTGCTTCGAATACCCCCGCTGTCCAGCCGCGATCCGTCTCGTTCGGGATTTTACACGGACTGGGCAGTCCATGCCACTTGGGCCGCCCGATCACCCTTCGCCCCGCGTTTTCCTTGAATCGTCCTGCCGCCAATCGTCCTGCCATTCGGTGGTTTGAATTATTGGACTGTTAAGGCAGGACGATTTGGAGGCAGGACGATTGCCGATCTTCGCGAACCCGGAGCCGGATGACGCGCTCGACGCGCAAAGGGCGGCGGCGCACTCCAGGAAACCGCGCTACGAATTGAGGGATGGCCCCTCTTCCGTTGTCGGCTCTTCGGCGGGTTCATCCACGAAGTCCAGATTCTCGACTTCCGGCGAAAGGCGCTGGTCCTCTTCGGCGTGGAGGAACGCCCAGATCGTTTGCGCCAGCGGGGCGGGGATCGAGGCCGAGGCGGCGAGGTCTTCGCGGGCGGCTTCGCGGATGCGGGCGAGGCTCTTCCATTCCTTGAGGATTTGCTTGGCGCGCTTGGCGCCGATGCCGGGCAACTCTTCCAGGATGCTGCGCAGGTTGCGATTGCGCCGCAGCCAGCGGTGGTACTCGATGCCGAAGCGGTGCGCCTCATCGCGGATGCGCTGGAGGAGAAAGAGCGCCGGGGCGTTGTGGCGAAAGGTGACGGGGTTTTTGCGTCCGGGTAGGAAGATTCGCTCCTCGGTGCGCGTCTTCTCCTCCGTCCCGGCGGGGCCTTTTAGCCGGCTCTTGGCCATGCCGCAGACGGCCACGCCCTGCACGCCCAACTCGGCGAACACGTCGAGCGCCACGTGCAGTTGGCCCTTGCCGCCGTCCATAATCACCAGCGAGGGCAGCGGCTTGTCCTCTTCCATCGCCGCGCGGAACCGGCGCGTCAGCGACTCGCGCAGCATGGCGAAGTCGTCCGCGCCCTCGACCGTGCGAATCTTGAACCGGCGATAGGCGCTTTTGTCCGGCTCGCCGTCGCGAAAGGTGACCATCGAGCCGACGGCCATGACCCCCTGGATGTTGGAGATGTCGAAGCATTCGATGACCGATGGGGTTTCAGACAACCCCAAGGCGTCGCGCAAATTGTCCAGCGTCTCGGCGGCGTGCTCCTCGCCCGACAGGCGCTGCTCCAGGAGTTCGCGCGCGTTCGCCTCGGCCATGCGCGCCAAGATGGCCTTCTCGCCGCGCTCGGGCCGGCGCAGCTCGACCTTCCGTCCGCATTGCTCGCTCAGCCACTCGGCCAACAGGTCCGCGTCGGTCGGCTCGCAGTTCAGGTAAATCTCCGGCGGGATGAAGTTCGCGTCGTCATAGAACTGGGCGAGGAAGCCGTAGAGGATGTCGGGCGCCGGCTTGTCGTACGCTTTCAGCCAGTAGTGGCGCGAATCGCTCAGCGTGCCGTGGCGGTATTGCAAGACGATGCCTTTTCGTATTCCATTCGAGCGGCGTCCTGGTTCATCCGCCGCTGGAGGATTTGCACGGCCTCGTCGGTCTTGCCGCGAAGGAAAAGGATCGTCCCCTGGACCATTTCCTCATATTCCGCGCGGTCGACCGGCAGGCAGCACGGCCCGCAGCAGCGCCCGATTTGATGCAGCAGGCAGGGGCGCGTGCGATTGCGGAAAACCGCGTCGGGGCAGGAGCGGATAGGGAAGACCTTCTGGAGGAACTTGAGCGTCTGCCGAACGGATTTGGCGGAGGAATACGGGCCGAAATACAGCGCTTTGTCCCCCCGGCGCCGTTCGCCTCGCGGACGCACGACCTGCGCTCGCGGCCACTCGTCCGTCGGGTCGATGGCCACGGAAACATAGGTCTTGTCGTCGCGCAGGCGGATGTTGTAGCGGGGCTGGTGCTTCTTGATCAGCGTGTTCTCGAGCAGGAACGCTTCTTTTTCATTGGTGGTGACGAGGGTTTCGATGCGTTGGACGGCCCCGGCGATGTACTTCACGCTGAAGCGGCTGTCGCCCGAACGGTTGAAATACGAACGCACGCGCGACCGCAGATTCGAGGCTTTTCCGACATAAATCACCTCGTCCTTGGCGTCGCGCATGATGTAGACGCCGGGCGCCGCCGGCAGCCGATCCAGCCCGAGGCTTTGCTCCCGAACCGGATCGATCCATTCGATGGCCTTCTCCACGTCGCCCATGCGAGCCCTCGTTGGCGGTCCTTAATTCCGGCCGATTCCAGGGCCGGACATCATGGTGATCCTATCACTCGTCCCGCGCATGGCACAGAAGTTTTGAGCATCCTCTTCCGTGGAAGCGCGCATCCTGCGCGAAGCGGATGAGGCACGACTATTGCTCGCTTCCAAGCCGAGGCGGGGGAGATGTCTTTTAGGATTAGCGACGAGTGCGTTGCGTGCGGGCTGTGCGCGTTGGCGTGCGACAGCGAGGCCATTGTGGAATACTGGCATCGCTACGGCATTCGCATCGACTTGTGCGAGGAGTGCCGCCGTTGTGTTGAGGTTTGCCCGGTGGACTGCATCGTCCCGGCGGCGGCTGACGATAGCGCCGCGCCTGTGCAGCCGCCGGCGAAGAGTAAATCAGCATAAACCCACTTGCCAATTGGCCGAAGGCCGCGTATCTGTCAGCCGAAGATGAGTTCGTAGCGACGCCTTCAGGCGTTCGGCTGCATAACGGCTAAAGCCATCACGCAAAACTTACACCGTTGTCATCCGTTGTCAGGGAAAGGACGAAGAGGCAATGTGGAACGACTTGATGCAACTCGCGGACAAACAGACGCGGCGACGGTTTGTGGCCGCGGCCGGCGCGTTCACGGCGACTCTGGCGGCCGGGACGCCGGGAGAGGCCGCGGAATCCGAAGCGCCGCAAGCCCAGCCCGCCCGCGCCCCGAAAGCGCCATTCGACCTGGCGCTGGCCTCCTTCACTTTGCGCAACTTCCCGCTCGACGAGGCGCTGGCCATGACCCGCCGCGTCGGCCTCGAGTTCATCTGTTTCAAGTCGATGCACCTGCCGCTCGATGCCACGCCGGAGCAGATCGCCGCGGCCGTCGCCAAGGTGAAGGATGCCGGTCTGGTTCTCTACGGCGCCGGCGTCGTCGGCATGAAGAACGACGCGCAGGCCGCCCAGGCCTTCGACTACGCCAAGGCGGCGGGCATGCGCACGATCATCGCCTCGCCGGACCCCGCGTTGCTGCCCTTGCTCAACGAGAAGGTCCAGCAATACGACATCCAAGTGGCGATCCATAACCACGGCCCGGGCGACAAGAAGTTCCCGACGCCGCAAACCGTGTACGAGAAGGTCAAGGAGCTCGATCCGCGCATCGGCCTGTGCATGGACATCGGGCACACGACGCGCGCCGGCGCCGACCCGGTCCGCGACGCCGAGCGCTACGCCGACCGCCTGCTCGACCTCCACATCAAGGACGTCAGCGAGGCCGCGGCGAACGGGAAGACGGTCGAGATGGGCCGCGGGGTCATCGACCTCCCCGCCTTCTTCCGCGTTCTCCTCAAGATCCAGTACAAGGGCAAGGCCGCCTTCGAGTACGAGAAAGACGCCAGCGACCCGCTGCCCGGTCTGTCCGAATCGGTGGGTTACGTCAAAGGCGTCTTGGCGGCTCTTTGAAGCGGGGAAATCTCCACGTAGACAGGCGGTCCCGTGGCGCGGCGGTCTATGTCTCCGACTTCGATTCAATCAGCGCCTTCAGTGTTTGGAATCGGCATCCGGTTCGCTTCATGTAATCGAAGAGGAGATCATAGAACCGTCGGGCTTGATTCCAATCTCTACACATGCTGTGCCAATGGGAGTTCATCAGACCAACGCCGGCATTCTCCGTTCGATGGCGGTCAAATGCTCTTTTCGCTATGTCAAGCCATTGGTCAAAGGTTCGTTCCGCTTCGCCTTCCCCCACTGAATTATCAAGTTTCACCCCTCGGCGGGGGGTGCAATCTTCCACGACCCAGGGATAGTTGACGATCCCCGAGGAATGTCGCAGAGGCAATCGAAGGCCGGGGCCCGTCGCGCCGGCGTTGAATATCTTGCGAGACATCGGAAGGGGCAGAGAGATGTATCGAACGCCGGCCTGAACGAGAGGCGCAAACAGTTTTTCGATATCATATTCAAAGTCGGGAGGGAAATGATAGAAGCGGAAGTCTCCATGGGGGCGAAGGATCAACGGGCTCGCCCCGAACGTTTTCTCATAGATGTCGATAGAGTCTCGCAGCCGATCCTGTAGATTCCACTTCCCAAACTTGTCCCGCTCTTTCGCATCCGAAGTGTCATAGCCCAAAAGGTATCCCAAACTTACATGCGGTTGAATGTCATGTCCGCGGTCCAGCGCCCAATGCAGGATATCTTTCCAGCCTTGTCGCTCATATCCTGGAATCCAGCCGGCATCTCTTGCACGCGGCATCCAGAAGAAGGTGCCTTTGATATCATGCCCATCCAGGTATTCTATGATTCCGCGGAAGCAATCCACCGCCTTTGTCTCTTCGTGTCCGCCGCCGGCGTCGTCATTGGTGAAGACGAAGTCCATGTTGAACCCTCCTTGCCCGTCGCGGGGCGGCTGGGAGCCACTGTGGCTCATTGCTCCGCATACGGCTCGGGATTGACCTTGCGCAGTTCGTCCTGGCGGGCGCGCAGCTTGCGGATGGCGTCCAGGATGCGGTCCATGTCGCCGCGAGGGCCCAGGAACATGCGGTGCGTCAGCGCGCAGGCCTCGGTGGCGTAGATTCGCTCGGTCTCCGGACACGTCATCTTGCTGTAGTCAATGTCTTTGCCGTAGAGCGGGCACTTGATCGGATGCCCCGTGCGCCCGAAGTTCATCCGCGCATACACGGGATTTCGGTAAAGCGGCAGCGTGTGGCCGATGCCGCATGGGACGCCCTCAGCGCTCAGGGCGCGGCGGAATTGCCAACAATTGACTCCATCCCATTGCCCGGGCAGAAACTTGAAGAACAGGAAAAAGAAGCCCCAGCGCGTGACCCGGGGATCGCGCCAGATCGGGGCCACGCCGTCGATCGTCTCCAAGCCCCGCATGAGATACGTGGCATTCTCCTCCCGCGTGCGGGTCTGCTCCTCCAACCGCGACAGTTGCGCCAGCCCGATGGCCGCCTGCCACTCCGTCATGCGCAGGTTCGTCGCCGGGGCATGGTGTTCATAGAAGGGGCGGCCCGGGACCCGCCCGTGGCTATGGTAGGAGTAGGCCTTGTCCGCCAGGTCGCGCCGGTTGGTCAGGACCATGCCGCCCTCGCCGGTGGGGAGGGTTTTGAGCATCTGGAAGCTGAAGGCGCCGATGTCGCCCAACGCGCCCACCCCCACCCCCTTCCACCGCGAGCCGTGCGAGTGGGCGCAGTCCGAGACGATGGCGATCCCCCGCCGGCGCCCCAGCTCGTTCAGCGCGTCCATGTCGCACGGCATGCCGCCGAGATCCACCGCCACAACCGCGCGGGTTTGCGGCGTGACGGCCGCTTCCACGGCTTTGGGGTCGATGGTGTAGTTGCGCGGATCGACGTCGACGAAGATGGGCACGCCCCCGACCTGAACCACGGCGCTGGCGGTGGCGACGAAGGTGGCCGCCGGGACGATCGCCTC
>JAPLSS010000845.1 GCA_026398515.1 Candidatus Sumerlaeota bacterium
CCAATCGACCTGATGCGCGTCGAAGAACGGGCCGTCGACGCAGGCAAACTTCGTATCCTTGCCGATGGTCACGCGGCAGGCGCCGCACATCCCTGTGCCGTCGAGCATGATCGGGTTGAGCGCCACCAGCGTCTTCACCCCGTACGGCTGCGTCTCCCGGCCCGTCAGCATCATCATGAACGGGCAGCCGACGGCGATGACCACGTCGAACGTCCGGCCTTCCTTCAGCCGCGCGCCGATGACATCGACCGCGTGGCCCCGGATCCCTTCGGAGCCGTCGGAGGTTGTCTGCACCAGTTCATCGGACACGGCGCGCAGTTTGTCTTCGTAATAATGCAGGTAATGGCTATGCGCCTCGATGATAGTCACGATCCGGTTGCCGAGCGGCTTCAACCCGCGCGCGATGCACAGGATCGCGCCGATGCCGTAACAGCCGGCGGCCAGGCAAACCGTTCCGTATTGTTTCATCTCCAGCGCTTCGCCGAGCGGGCCAGTCACGTGCGCGACCGAATCGCCCGCCTCCAGCAACGCCAGTTTGCGGCTCGACTGACCGACTTCCTGCACCACGAGCGTGATCGTCCCGCGCTCCACGTCCCAATCGCTCAGGGTATAGGGCACGCGCTCGGACCGCTCGTCGACCATGACGATGACGAATTGCCCCGGTTTCGACGCCTTGGCGATGGTCGGCGCTTCGAGAATGACCTCGTGCAGGTTCGGAGCGATTTCGCGCTTCTCCAGAATCTTAGACACGGCTTAATCCTCCAGGGAAACCGGGGACTGGCTCGTTTTTCCGGCCGAAGCTCTCAGGTCCCCCTTATCATGTCCCACCGGAAAAACGCGCTTGTCCCCGGTTTCCCCGGTTTCCCGCACGACGGGCAATTCGCGCAGGCCGCGCACCACGGAATCAATTCGCCGCCCGCGGAAATGCGTGCGCCGTTTGCGCGGATCGAGGGCCGGCGCGGGCGATTCCTCCGGCTCGCTGTTCAGCGTCGCCGCGCCGAGGCCGGCTTCCGCGGCGATTTGCGCGGCCGACTCGTAGGCGAACCCGCCGGCGCCCATCGCCTTGGCCAGGTCGGCGACGATCCTCCAATCGGGCCGCGCCTTGCCGGGCGGTTCGCAGGCTTTGACGAGCCGGCGATGCTCGCCTTTGCCATCCACGCACGTCCCCTCAATCTCCGCGCAGACAGCCGCGGGGAAGACAAACGCCGCGTTTCGGCTCGCCAAACTCGGATGGCAGTCCATGACCACGAGCAGTTCCAACGACGCCCGCTCGGCCTCGTCGAGAAAATCGCCGGTGAGCAGCGCCGCGCGCACGCCATGCGGCAGCGTCGCGCGCGCCACTCCCCTTTCATCGGGTTCAATCTCAATGTAATTCGGGGACTCCATGACCTCGCGGGTGAAGCGCTGGAACACGTGGCGGTCTTCCAACGTGCTGGATTGCGTGTCGCACACGAACGCGAACGCGCCGCCCGCGCAGAATCGCAACTTCTCGGCGGCCAGCGCCAGCGCCTCGTCCCAGCGGATCTCGCGCAACGCGTCGCCAAAACGCGCCATCGGCGCCAGGAGCCGCGATGGGCTGTTCAGGAATTCGGGGATTGCGAAACGGCCCAGCGCGCAGATCGGGCGCGCGCCGTTCACCGCTTTGGCCATCACCGCGCGGCCCAGCGCGTTGGTCTGCACTTCGATGGCGCAGGCGGCCGGGCACAGGTTGCAGGTCGTGTCCTTCGACGCCGCCGGCGCGCCGTGCCATTTCGCGTAGCGGTCGGCGAGCGATCCGGTCGGGCACACGTCGATGCACGAGCCGCAGAAACGGCAGCCGGCTTCGAGCAGCGTGCGCCCGAACGCCTCCCCGATGCGCGTCTTGCCGCCGCGCTGCACGAAGTCGATGGTCGCGTGTCCGTGATGCTCCTTGCAAATGCGCACGCACCTCCCGCAGAGAATGCACAGGTTCAAGTCGCGATCCATGAACGGATCGGAGCGCTCCAGCGGCAGGTCGCGATACTTGGGAGGCACGGGCAGGCGCGTGACGCCAAGGTTCTCGGACAGGACGCGCACCTCGCAAACCTCTTTGTTATTGCAGGTATGGCAGCCCGTGGCGCGGCCGGCTTTGATTGAGTGCGGGCGGTACTTTTCGCACAGGTCCTTCTTCTCGCAGATCAGGCACGCGCTGGGGTGCTCGAGGAGGATCAACTCGAGGATCTTGCGGCGCAACTCGCGCAACGCCTCGGTGTCGGTCCTGACGACCATTCCTTCCGCCGCCGGGGTCGAGCACGACGCGGGATAGCCGCGCAGGCCGTCGATCTCCACGAGGCACATGCGGCACGCGCCGAAGGGCGGCAGGTTGGGGTGCGTGCACAGGTGCGGGATGGAGATCCGGTGGCGCAACGCGCACTCCAGGACGGTCTCGCCGTCGCGCGCGATTACGGGATGGTTGTCGATGGTCAGGTTCATCATGACGCCTTAGGTGGAATGCTTGGAAATGGACTTAGTGGACGCGGTGGACTTAGTGGACGGAATGGACAGAGCGGTCTTCCTGGTCGTTTGAGTCCATCCTGTCCATCCCGTCCATCCTGTCCATCCTGTCCATCCTGTCCATTTGGTCCACCACGTCTATTCTGCCCTTCGTCCTTTGGCCTTAGCCCTTCGTCCTTTGGCCTTTGGCCTTCTTCTCCTCGTAGCGGGTCAGCTCGCCGCTGGTCCGGTAGATCGCCGCGTAAACCGGCGGGCAGGTGGCCAGGCAGGCGCCGCACTGCTCGCATTTCTCCTGCTCGATCGCGTGCGGCTCGTTCTTCACGCCGCTGATCGCGTTGGTCGGGCAGACCTTCACGCACGCCGTGCAGCCGGTGCATAACTGAGGATCGATCCGGTAGCGCAGCAGCGCGTTGCAGACGAACGCCGGGCACTGCTTCTTCTCGATGTGGTCCGCATACTCCTCGCGGAAGTAGCGCAGCGTCGTCAGCACCGGGTTGGGCGCGGTCTGGCCCAGGCCGCACAGCGAACCGTTCCGCACCGTGTTCGCCAGGTCCTCGAGTTTCGCCAGATCGTCCATCGCGGCCTCGCCCTTGGAGATGCGGTCGAGGATGTAATGCATCGCCCGTGTGCCAATGCGGCACGGCGGGCACTTCCCGCACGACTCCTCCTGCGTGAACGAGAGGAAATACTTGGCGACGTCGACGACGCAGGTGTCCTCGTCGAGGACGATCATGCCGCCGGAGCCCATGATCGAGCCGGCCGCGGCCAGCGACTCGTAATCGACGGGCGAATCCATTTTCTCCGCCGGAATGCAGCCGCCGGATGGGCCGCCCGTCTGCACGGCCTTGAACTTCCTGTCGCCGAGAATGCCGCCGCCGATGTCGAAGACGATTTCGCGCAACGTGATTCCCAGCGGCGTTTCGATCAGCCCCGTGCGCTTGACCTTCCCGGCCAGCGCGAAAGTCTTC
>JAPLSS010000380.1 GCA_026398515.1 Candidatus Sumerlaeota bacterium
TCACGGCTGAGGAGGAAGTGGCCGGCCGCGACCGGGTGGTCATTCTAAGCCACGCATCCTGGCAACGGCGCTTTGCCTCCAGCCCCGGGGTCATTGGTCGAATCATTCACGTCGATGGCGAGCCGACCGTCGTGGTCGGGATCCTCCCGCCGGCGGCCCGCTTTGTTCTGCCAGGACTCTCCGCGAACACCGAGATCTTTGTCCCCCCGACGCGAAGCATCATGGTCGGCCGTCGCGTGCCCACCCTGCAGGTCGTTGGACGGCTGAAGCCGGACGTCTCGCTCGGCCAGGCGCGGGCCGAGATGGACGCGCTGGCCGCGCACCTCAAGAAGGAGTCGCCCAGAGCGAACGCGAACGTTGGCATCCGCGTCGTGCCCCTCGTGGAGGAGATCACGGGAGCGGTGCGGCCGGCTCTGGCGCTGCTTCTGAGCGCGGTTGGCTGCGTGCTGCTGATTGCCTGCGGCAACGTGGCCAACCTCCTGCTGGCGCACACGGCGGCGCGCGGGCGCGAGCTTGGCGTGCGCGCGGTTCTCGGCGCCGGGCGGGCGAGGCTGACCCGGCAATTGCTCACCGAAAGCCTGCTATTGGCGGGGACGGGCGGCCTGGCGGGGGTCCTGATCTCGTCTTGGGGCGCGCGGGCGCTGGTGGCGCTGACGCCCCCCGGACTCCTTCCCCGGTCGTCCGAAGTGGGCCTCGATTGGCGGGTGGCGTTGTTCGGGCTGGGACTCTCGCTCGCCGCCGGCGCGTTTCTCGGGCTGGCGCCGGCCTTCAGCGCCTGCCGCCTCGCGACTCACGGCAATCTGGCGGAGACGCTCAAGGCCGCCTCGGCGGGCTCCACCACCGTGGTTCGCGGCCAACGGCTGCGGCGCGCGCTCATCGTCGGCGAAGTCGCCCTGTCGCTCATGCTGCTGGCGGCGGCCGGCCTGCTGATCCGCAGCTTCATCCGCCTGCGCGCCGTCGATCTCGGCTTCCGGCCCGAGAATCTATTGATCGCAACGGTTACCTTGCCGCAAAGCCGCTACAAAGAACCGGCGCAACGCGGCGTTTTCGCCGGCCAGGTGCTGGAGCGCCTGCACTCGGCGCCGGGCATCGAGGCGGCGGCGTTCACAAATTCGATTCCGCTCGCGGCAAGGATGTCCTTCGCCACGAGCATATCGATCGAAGGCCGTGCCGACAAGGAAGACCCGATTGTATCTTTGCGAACCGTGACGCCGGACTATTTCCGCGCGGTGGGAGTGCCGCTGAAACGCGGCCGGCTGCTCAGCGACTCCGACGGCGCGATGAGCGACGCGGTGTTAATCAACGAGAGCATGGCGCGCCGCTTCTGGCCGCCGGGAAGCCCGGACAGCGATCCGGTTGGCCGGCGGATTCGCATTTTTCAGGGATGGCGCCAGGTCGCGGGCGTGGTGGGCGACGTTCGATCGGGCGGCCTCAAATCGGACCCCGTTCCGGAGATCTATGCCCCGATGCGGGAGAATCCCCTGCCGGTTTTGACGCTGGTCGTGCGCACGCCGGCTGAGCCAATGACCCTGGTTCCGTCCATCCGGGCCGTGGTCCGCTCGATCGATGCGGACCTGCCGCTGGAGCGCGTCGGCACGATGGAGCGCGTGCTGTACTCGACCACCGCCGGGCCGCGGTTCCAGATGACACTGATCGCGGTCTTCGCCGCTATCGCGCTGGCGCTGGCGGCCATTGGCCTGTACGGTGTCATCAGCTACTCGGTTGCGCAACGGACGCGGGAACTCGGGATTCGCATGGCCCTGGGAGCCGAACGCGCCGATGTGCTCGGAATGGTCCTGCGGCAGGGCATGACCCTCGCAGTGGCGGGCGTAGCGCTGGGGCTCGCCGGCGCGCTCGGCGCCGGCAAGCTGCTGGCGACCTTCCTGTTCGGCGTCAAGCCGGCCGATCCGGTCAC
>JAPLSS010000937.1 GCA_026398515.1 Candidatus Sumerlaeota bacterium
AGACGCGTACGAGTTGGCTCGAAGGTTTGACGAAGCCGCAGGAGGCCAAAGCGTCGTTCCATCGGCCGGGCGTGCTCCGCTGGGCTGAGTGGGCATCCTTATGGTGGAGGTAGTCCTGCTATCAAGGTCTCAGTCAGGGTCAACGAAGAGATCCGCGCTCCTCAGGTCCGCTTGATCGGACAGAACGGCGAGCAGGTGGGGATCGTTCCGTTGGATCAGGCGCGCCGGATGGCGACGGAAGCGCAGATGGATCTGGTGGAAGTGGCGCCCCAAGCCGATCCCCCGGTTTGCCGCGTCATGGATTACGGGCGTCTGATTTACGAGGCCAAGCGCAAGGCCAAGGATGCGCGCAAGAAGGCCCGGCACCACGAGTTGAAGGAAATCAAGCTGAGGCCCAACACGGACAAACACGACTACGACACCAAAATGAGCCACGCCCGCGAGTTTCTGATGAAGGGCCACAAGGTGAAGTTCACGGTCATGTATCGCGGGCGCGAGATGGCGCACTTCGAGCGGGGGACGGCGGTCCTGAAGCGAGCGAAGGAGAATTTGGCCGCCGAGGTGGACGTGGAGATGGAGCCGAGCTCGCGCGGGCGCACGCAGTCGATGGTCGTGGCGCCAAAGAAGAAGGCGGGCGCAGCCTGAAAGAGGACCTATAGGATAGATACGACGGATAGGACCTAGAGGACCTATCACGCAGTTCATCCGACGAGGCCCCGCGGGGCCTTATTTCTTTGAAGCGGGGGCGGGAGAGAATCAAATGCCAAAGTCCAAGACAGCCAGCGGAGTGAAGAAGCGGTTCAAAGTGACGGCGACGGGAAAGCTGATGCGCCACCGGTCGGCCATGGAGCACTACCTGGGCAAGAGGAGCCAGAAGAGGATTCGCCGCAACCGCAAGGAGACCGTCGTGTCGGCGGTGGATGCGTTGCAGATCGCTCGCCTGACGGCAAAATAGGGCTGGCATGGAGCGACGCCTTTAGGCGTTTCTGAGAGCATCTCTTGAATGAAACGCCTGAAAAGAAAGGCTAAAGGCGTCACTCCGAACGAAGACCAAACCAAGACATCTTGTTGACATACAGGCCGAGCGGGGGTTTCCTCAACCGTTTGTCCCGGCGGCTTTTTGGAAGGAGAGCAGTCAGCCATGCCTCGCGCAATCAACAACGTCGCTTCGCGGCGGCGCCGCAAGAGAATCCTGAAACTGGCCAAGGGCGCTTACGGCGGGCGGAGCCGGCTTTTTCAGAATGCGAAGGAAACCGTTCGCCGCGCGTTGCGCTACGCGTACCGCGACCGCCGTCAGCGCAAGCGCCACATGCGCGCGTTGTGGATCGTGCGCATCAACGCGATGGTCCGGGAAGCCGGTCTGAGCTACAGCCGGTTTATCAACGGCTTGGGCCACGCCGGCATCGAGATGGATCGGCGCGTGCTGGCCGACATGGCGGTGAACGATCCGCAGGGGTTCCTCGCCATCGTCGCGCAAGTCAAGTCGGCCCTGGGCGAGCCGGCGCCGCGGGGCGCATCTTGACATTGTTACGGCAGCGCCAGCTTTCCAGCCGGCGCCAGAGTGCGGAAATGAGCGGTTTGGCCTGAAATTGCCGGCTGGAAAGCCGGCGCTACGGTCGGCTTTCAGGTCAATCCAGGTGCGCCAGCGGTAGCAGTGTCAAGATGCGCCCGGCGCCGCGGGGCGCCCAGTAGGATCGATTCTACGGCGCACAAAATCGCGCCAATGGCGTTCGAGGATGCTTCGAGCATCTATGCCGGAAACCTCTCCGGTTCACGGAGCGATCCTCCCATCCGGGCAAGCCCCGGGTTCGGAGTTTGGACATTTCGGGTAGGTGTTTTCAGAGAATCCGGGCTAGGCCCGGGTATCTCCCACGGGTTTGGCCGCCTTTAGGCGGTTTCCCTTTGCCCCCGGTTTCAGCCGGGGGGAACGAGGCGACCTTCCGGATAGAGAGCCGGCTTCAGCCGGGCTTCTCGACTTGGCTTTAGCCCTTGGCGGCCAGACGCTATTGGCGAAACAGCCTCTGCCATTTGGGACCGCGCGATGCCTGTCGACGAAATCCTGAAAGAGTTGGGGGCGATCAAGAACCGCGCGTTGCGCAGCATCGCCATGGTGCGCGGGATCAAGGGGTTGGAAAGCGCGCGCGTCCGGTACCTCGGCAAAAAGGGCCAGCTGACCTCGCTGATGCGGGTCGTCGGCGGCCTCCCGCCGGACGCCCGGCCCCTGGCGGGCCAGACGGCCAACAGCGTCAAGGGCGCCATCCTTCAAGCCATCGCGGAAAAGGAGACGGAGCTCAAGGCGGCGGAGCAGGAAAGCCGGATCGTCGAAGAGCGCGTCGACATCACCATGCCGGGCGCCGATTATCAGATCGGGCGCAAGCATCCGCTGACGCTGGTCACCGAGGAGATCCTGCGGGTGTTTTGCTCGATGGGCTTCGGCGTGGCCGAAGGGCCCGACATCGAGAGCGACTATAACAACTTTGAAGCGCTGAACATCCCCAAACACCATCCCGCGCGCGACCTGCACGACACGTTCTACGTGTCGAAGGACGTCGTGTTGCGCACGCACACCTCGCCGGTGCAGATTCGCACCATGCTGGCCACTCCCCCGCCGGTGGCCGTCGTCTGTCCCGGGCGCGTCTATCGCTGCGACGCGGATGCCACGCACTCGCCGATGTTCCATCAGGTCGAAGGTTTGATGGTGGACAAGGCGATCAGTTTCAGCGACCTGAAGGGCATTCTGGAGGTGTTTGTCCACGAGATGTTCGGGCCGGACACGCCGTTCCGCTTCCGGCCGCATTATTTCCCCTTCACCGAACCCAGCTGCGAGTTGGACATCCTGTTCCACGGCGAGGGCGAGCCCAACGGCGAGGGCGTGTGGCTGGAGGTGCTGGGGGCGGGCATGGTGCATCCGGCGGTGTTTGAGAACGTCGGCTACGACCCGCAGAAGGTGTCGGGCTTCGCCTTCGGCCTGGGCGTCGAACGGCTGGCCATGATCAAGTATGGGATTTCGGACATCCGCCTGTTTTTCGAGAACGATCTGCGGTTTTTGCAACAGTTCTGAGGATTGGATATAAGTCTTATAGGCCATATAAGTCTTATAGGTCGTATCATGCGCGTCAGCTATCGTTGGCTCTACAAATTCCTGAACTTCGAGATCTCGCCGCACGACCTCGTTGAGACGATGACGATGAGCGGCCTGGAGGTCGCCGGCGCGCTCGACCTGGGCTACGGCGGCGAGCCGATCGTGGTGGCTGAGATCCGCGAGATCGCCCCGCATCCGTCGGCGGACGCTCTGAGCCTGGTCAAGGTGTCGACCGGCCAGGGGCCGCTGCGCGAGGTGGTCTGCGGGGCGAGAAACTTCACGGTCGGGGATCGGGTCCCGTTGGCGCTGCCGGGCGCGCGCCTGGCCTCGGGCGTCGAGGTCAAGGAAACGGCCGTCCGCGGCCAGAAGTCGGAGGGGATGCTCTGCTCGGGCGCGGAGCTGAAGTGGAACGCCGACGCCTCGGGCCTGCTTCTGCTGCCCGAGGAATACGGCGTCGGCGAGCCGCTCGATTTTCTCCTGGAAGTCGAGGTGACGCCGAACCGGCCGGACTGCCTGAGCGTGTTCGGGATCGCGCGCGACGTGGCGGCGCTGTTTAACAAAAAAGTATATCCGCCGACCGTTCGGTTTTCCGAGTCGCTGGATCACGCGGAGTCGTTCGCGTCGGTGGCGGTGAAGGCGCGCGAGCAGTGCCCGCGCTACACCGGCCGCTGCCTGAAGGACCTGCGGGTCGCGACCAGTCCGTTGTGGCTGCAGCGCAAGCTGGAATCCGGCGGCCTGCGCCCGCTGAACAACATCGTGGACGTGACGAATTACGTGCTGCTGGAGCTCGGCCACCCGCTGCACGCGTTCGATCTGGACAAGGTGACGAACAGTTCGATCATCGTCCGCCTGGCGCAGGACGGCGAGACGGCGGAGTTGATCGACGGGACGAAGGTGGTGTTGAACGGCGAGGACCTGGTCATCGCCGATCCGTCGAAGGTCATCGCGCTGGCGGGGATTATGGGCGCGGCCAACTCGGCGATCTCGGATTCCACCGTCAACGTGTTCCTGGAAAGCGCGTACTTCGACCCCGTCACGATCCGCAAGGCGGCGCGGCGCCTGGAATTGTCGACCGACGCCTCGTTCCGCTTCGAGCGAGGCACGGACCGCGGGCGCCTGCTGTCGGCGTTGAACCTGGCGGCCTATTGGATCAAGGAGCTGGCCGGCGGCGAGGTGGCCAAGGGGACGATCGACATCGGCGGCGCCCCGCCGCACGGCAAGCCGATCGGACTGAAATTGACGCGGTTGAACCGGCTGCTGGGCGTGGAGTTGAAGGGGCGCGAGGTGGCCGACATCCTGGTGGCGCTGGGCTTCGAGATCCTTCATTTCGACCACGACACGATGATGGTGAACGTCCCGTCGCACCGGGTGGACGTGTCGCGCGACGTGGACTTGATCGAGGAAGTGGCGCGGCTCTACGGCTACAACAAGATTCCGTCGACGACGCCCTATCTGCCGGCGCGCCCGGCGGCGGTGGCCCCGGAGTCGCGCGTCGAGAGCTTGACGCGCGACCTCATGCTTTCGCTGGGGTTCAACGAGATCATCACCTTCACCTTCCTATCCAGCCAGGAGATCGACCGGTTCGGCGTGCCGACGGAGACGCGCCTGCCCCTGAAGAACCCGCTGTCGCAGGATCAGGCGGTGATGCGCCCGCTGATGGCGCCGTCGATCGTCTCGACCATTCAATACAACGTCAACCGCGGCAACCGCGAGTTGAAACTGTTTGAAATCAGCCACACCTACCGCAAGTCGGAGGGCGAATTTGGCCGCGAGGAGCGTCTGACGCTCGGCGCCGGCATGACGGGCATGTCGAGCTGGCACTGGCGGGCGCCGAAGCGCGAGGTCGACTACTTCGACATGAAGGGCGTGGTGGAGCGGCTGCTGGCGGCGCTGGGCATCCAGGGGTGCGAATTCCTTCCCGAGGCGCCGGCGTTCCTGCATCCGGGGCGCTCGGCGAAGGTCCGCTGCGGAGATGCGGAGATCGGCTGGGTCGGCGAGCTGCACCCGACGCTCGAAGAGCAGTACGACCTGAAGTCGCGCGCCTGCCTGCTGGAAGTGGATCTGACCGCCTGCGTGGCGCGCGCGTCGCTCACGCGCAAGTTCGAGCGGATTCCGAAATTTCCGGCGGCCGAGCGCGACCTGGCGGTGGTCGTCGACGAGTTGACGCTGTCCAGCGACATCGAGCGGGTGATCCGCGCCCAGGCCGGCGAACTGCTGGAGTCGACGCGGCTGTTCGACCTGTTCCGGGGCGGGTCGGTGCCGAAGGACAAGAAGAGCCTCACCTACCGTCTGGTCTACCGGGCGAAGGACCGCACGCTGACCGACGACGAGGTCGACGCGCTGCAAAAGAAGGTCCTGGCGGCGCTGACCGAGAAGTTCGCGGCGGCCCTGCGGGATTAGCAGGTTCAGTCCGGCCGAATGGCCCTGGGCACATTGCCAGGGGCCTCAACCCAGCCGCCGTCTCTTCCGGCAGATGTCAGGTCTTGCCTTCCGCTTCTTTCTCTCGTATATGAATCCGCTATGAACGGCGCGCTTCGCAATACCCTGGAAGAGATGATCAATCGCCTGGTGGCGGCGGTCCACCCGGTGGCGATCTACCTTTTCGGGTCGCAAGCGGACGGAACGGCGACCGAAGACAGCGATATCGACCTGATGGTGGTCGTGCCGGACGGCGAAGAGCCGCTGTGGCAGGTCAAGCATCGAGCGTGGCGCAGCATGTCCGGCATCCCCGTCCCGAAAGATCTGGTGATCGAGCCCCTCAGTCGGTTTCGGCGACGTGGCACGGTCTACGCGTCGATGGAATGCGAGATTCTCGAGAGCGGGGTGCTCCTCTATGGATGAACCACGCCGTGAACTCGTGCAGGAATGGCTTGGGATGAGATTCGGAGGTTGCCAATGAAGGAAATCCTGGAACTGCTTCGCAAAGAGGCGCGGTTGAGCAATGCCCGGATCGCCGCGCGCCTGGGCAAGACCGAGGACGAGGTGGCCGACGCCATCGCCGAGATGGAGCGGCAGAACATCATTCTCGGCTATCACGCGATCGTGAATCCCGAGAAGACGGGCAACGGCGAACTGGTCGGCATCATCGAGGTCAAGGTCATGCCGCAGCGCGAGACAGGCTTCGACGCGATCGCCAAGCGGATTTATAGTTACCCGGAAGTGAAGTTATGCTATCTTCTTTCGGGCGCGTACGACCTGCTGGTGTTCGTCGAAGGCAATTCGCTGCACGACGTGGCGTCGTTCGTGGCGGAGAAACTGGCGCCGATCGAGCATGTCTCCTCGACGACGACGCATTTCATTCTGAAGAAGTACAAGGAAGACGGCGTGATCCTCGCCGAGGTGGAGAAGGCCGAACGGCTGGCGGTGACGCCGTAACCAGAAGAAACCACGAATAGACACGAATGAACACGAATAACTACCGTCCATTCGTGTTCATTCGTGGTTCGTAAGGGGTTTTAGGCCATGACGCTTTCCGTGGGACAGAAGACCCGCATCGCGCGGGTGGTGCGCGAGATGCCCCCGTCGGGCATCCGCGAGTTCTTTGAACTGACGATCGGAATGGACGACATTGTCTCGCTCGGCGTCGGCGAGCCGGATTTCGCCACGCCGTGGACGATTCGCGAGGCCGCCATCTACGCCATCGAACGCGGCCGCACCTCCTACACCTCGAACTGGGGGCTGATCGACCTGCGCCGCGAGATCGCCAAGTATCTCGAAACGCGCTTCGGCCTCCATTACAACCCGGAGAACGAGATCCTGCGCCTGATCGGCTCGAAGGAAGGCATTGCGCACATCGCGCTGGCGGTGCTCAACCCGGGCGACCTGGCGATCGTGCCCGACCCCGGCTATCCGGTCTATAAAATCAGCGTCATGTTCGCCGGCGCGGAGAGCC
>JAPLSS010000207.1 GCA_026398515.1 Candidatus Sumerlaeota bacterium
TATCTCTCCGGCGAACGCACGCCGCATCTCGACTCCAACGCCAAGGGCGTCCTGTTCGGCGTGACCGCGCGGCACAAACGCGCCCACGTGGTGCGGGCGGTGCTCGAAGGCGTGACCTACGGCATGCGCGACGGCCTGGAGTTGATGAAGAAGCTCAAGACGCCGATCCGCGAAATCCGGCTCACGGGCGGCGGGGCGAAGAGCGCGCTCTGGCGTCAGATCCAGGCCGACATCTACGGCCAGCAAGTCGTCACCATCAACGTCGACGCTGGCCCGCCGTTCGGCGCGGCGATCATCGCCGGCGTGGCCGTCGGGGTGTACAAGGACTTCGCCAGCGTCTGCCGCACGCTCATCAAAGTCGCCGAGCGCATCGACCCGATCGAGGCCAACGTGAAAGCGTGCAACCAAACCTACGCCCTTTTCCGCGATCTCTACCCCGCGCTCAAGGATTCGATGGCAAAGGCGACGAAGCTGGCGTGACGCATTGCTGGGTTGTATCCTATCTGCTCGCGGGAAATCCGCATTGGGCGATGCCGAAGCGAGTCTTGTCATGGGGTCTGGTCATTCTGCTTTCTACGTCCTCGCAGGAATTGCGTTGGCGATCGCCTGCTTGTTCTGGCTCCTCGACACCCTCCATGCCAAACGTCGCATGGCCGGAAGGCCGTCGCTGACTCCGGAAGAGTTTGGCGCGGCATTCTATCCTGGGGATCGTTCCACCATCGCCGCCCGCGTCCGACGCATCCTGGATCAACAAAGCCCCATCAACCTCGCCAAGGTGGTTCCGTCCGACACTCTCATCGGCGATCTGCGAATAGATGCGCTCGATTCCATAGCGCTGGCGGCGATCCTCCTTGTCGTTGAGGAGGAATTCAGGATCAGAATCGAACCCGAACGAGTTCAGCAGATCAGAACAATCGGCGATCTGGTCGACTGCGTCGCGGCCGGGTTGGCGGCCGGGGGGCCGCAATGAGCGCTTTCGAACCATGATTGTCTTGACCGAGCGCGCAGTATGACGCATAGTCATACCCGGAGGTGGGAGATGCCTAGATCGAAAGTTGCGGTTTCATTGGATTCCGGCACGCTCAAGCAAGTGGACCGGCTGGTGGCGTCCGCTGTGTTTGCGAGCCGCAGTCAAGCGTTTCAGGAAGCGTTAGACGAGAAACTCGCGCGCATGAAGCGGAGCCGGCTGGCGCGGGAATGCGCCAAGCTCCATCCAGCGGCGGAGAAGGCGATGGCGGAAGAGGGCATGGCCGGGGAGTTGGCTCAGTGGCCCGAATACTGAGGGGCGAAATCTGGTGGGCGGATCTGAATCCGACACGAGGGCGCGAGCAGGCCGGACTGCGTCCCGTCCTCGTGCTGAGTGAGGATGTGTTCAACGAGCGCTCCGGAACGGCGATCGCGATAGCCATCACGAGCCAACCGCAGCGCGCTAGTTTTCCACTAACGCTGGAGCTGAAATCAGAACAACTTCCCAAGCAGTCCTGGGTGAAGATGGGTCAGATCCGAACACTGGCCGTCGAACGTTTCACCAAGAGAATCGGTCGGGCCTCGGCGGAAGAGTTGGCCCTCGTCGTGGAAGGGTTGAATGAGATCATTGGCGGTTAAACCCGGGAGAGGCGGATCCCGTCGTTGTAGCTGATCGTTCGTGAGCATCCCTCCCCATACGATGAGAATATGATTCCTCGAAGCGCATAAAACGGACGAATGGAGGAGCAGGAGCCATGCAGCAGTTGCCGTCCGAAATGCTCAGTCTGATTGTCGCATGCAGCGTCGCGGTCGGCGTTGTACAGTGCTTCTTCGGTTACAGGGTCTTCAAGTTGGTCCTCGCCCTTGTGGGGTTTCTTTTGGGCGGAACGCTGGCAGGCGCGTGCGGCTACGCCCTTTCCGACGGGGAAGCGGCGATCGCTGTGATTGCGGGCGTCATCGGAGGCGCCATTGGCTCCGCCTTGATGGTGGCGCTGTTTTTTGTCGGCGTGTTCGTGATGGGAGCGCTTCTCGGCTACGTGCTGGGAATGGTTTTGTCCGGGGTCGGCGGGAGCAGTCCCGAGCCGGCCGTGCTTCTGAGTCTTGCCGTGATCGGGGGCATCGTCGCCATCATCTTCCAGAAGCTCATGATCATACTGACCACATCGTTTGGCGGATCTTGGATGGTCGTGACGGGCATCGCGTATTTCATCGGCAGATTCAACCCAGTCGATCCCAGGGGGCTGCTCCAATCGGTCGGAACGGAATTGTACGCCATCATCCTGTGTTGGCTTGCGCTTGGCATTGCGGGTCTTGTTCTGCAGTACAGGTTCATTCCGCTGACTGACAAAGAGAAGGAGGAGAAGAAGAACTCGTCCCAAGCCGGCCCCCCGCCCTGAGCGTATGCTTGGTCGCGTTTCGACTCGCGCCTCCGATGCGCATTATATTCCGATTTGCAGATCCATACACGGGAACGCACGAGGCGCAACAGCGTGAAGATCTGTGCCCATCCGTGGTTCATTCCGTCAGCCTTGCTTCGATATGCCCCGCCAAATCGACGATGTTCACATACTCACCCAGCGGTTCGGCGCTCCACACGAAGGCGTCGTCCCAGGTGTGCATCCCCTGAAGGTCGGTGTCGGTGAAAACGGCCGGCTTGCCGAGCGCGCCTTTGGCGTCGTAGCCGTAGCGAGTGACAACGACTAAGTCGGGGCCGTGCGGGGTTTGCGGGCCGGAGTAGATGTCCGCGCAGCGTTCGACGCGGCTGACGACGAGCTCGCCGTCGCATTGTAGAGATAGCAGTCTCTCGGACACTTCGGCGATCAGCGCGGGGACCTCGCTGTCTTCGACGCGGCCGTCAGGGAAGCGCGATGTGCGGTTGAAGTAGATGCGGTTGGGGTCGAGGGCGAAGGCCTTCGTTTGCGGCGCGAGGGTGGCGAGGGTTGGTTTGCCTTCGCCTAAGAAAACCTGATAGCTCTCTTCCATCAGCCAGCGACTTAGGTTGAATTCCTTCTTGATCCCGGTGAAGCCGTGATCGGAAAGGAGCATCAAGCCTTGCAGCGCCGCCTCTTCGCCGCCGGCTTTCTTCTGGAAACGTTCAATCACTTCGGCGATGAAGCCATCGACCTTGCGGTAATAATCCAGAACCGCGGAATGATAGGGATGATTTGTATCCTCAATCGCTTTCCATAAGTAATGTTGGAGGCGATCCGTTCCAGTGACGACGACTTCGACAAAATCCCAATCCTCGCGATCCCACAGCAAATCGAGCGCCGCGCGCCGTTGCTCTAACGTCGCATCCAACGCCTGCATTAGATAAGCCGAATCCACGCGCGCGCGCTGCGTGTCGATGTCCAATTCATAATTGATGCGCTTCAGATCGACGAACAGGCTTGGCGGATCGACCGCCTTGCGCAGGTCGAGCGCGACAAAACCGGAAATCAGCGCGCCGGGGATGGGGCGGGCGGGATAGGTCGAGGGCTGATCGAGAACCAGGCAGCGCTTGCCCTTCTCGCCCAATCGATCCCAAAACGTTGGGACCTTCACGTCGCGAAAGCTGGGGAAGCGAATTTCCTTGGTTCCGGGCTTCAGATCGAGAAAGCCGAAGATGCCGTGCTGGCCGGGATTCGCGCCGGTCATGAACGTGGTCCAGCTGACCGCGGAAATCTCCGGCAGCGAGACCCTCATTTTCTGCATCGCGCCGGCCTTGGTCAGCTCCGCCATTGTCGGCATCACGCCAGAGTCGATGAAGCGCGACAGCAAGCTGTGCGGCATGCCGTCCAGGCCGATGACGCACACGCGTTTCTTGGATTTGCGGAGGAAGTTGAGCATAAGAAAATCAGCCGCAAAGAACGCAAAGAACACATAGAACGGCAAAGGCTCTCTTTTGTATCTTCTATGCGTTCTATGCGTTCTTTGCGGTTACTTCTTTCATTCAGATATATCCCAACGCATGCAATCGCTCTCGGATCTGGCCCTCTTCGGCCTCGGAGTATTCGTTCTCCTCCTCGACCCGCGGAATGCAGCCCAGCAACTCCAGCGTGCAGAGGATCTTCTTCACGCTCTGCTCGACGGTCTCCTTGTCGGAATGAATATGGATCTCAGGCTTCTCCGGCTCTTCGTACGGGTCGGAAATGCCGGTGAAATGCTGTATCTCTCCCGCCAGCGCCTTCTTATACAGTCCCTTGACATCGCGCTGAATCAACACGTCGAGCGGGCACTGGCAGTACACCTCCACATAGCGCCCGATCCGCTTGCGGTTCTCCTCGCGAACCGAGCGATAGGGGCTGATTGCAGCAACAATGACGACTACGTCGTTGCGAGTCAGCAGGTGAGAGACAAATCCGATGCGGCGAATGTTCTCGTCGCGGTCTTCCTTCGAGAAGCCCAAGCCTTTTGATAGATTGGTGCGCACGATGTCGCCGTCGAGCAACTCGACTTTCAACCCGCGCTCGAGCAGCGCCGCCTCGATCTCCCGCGCCAGGGTGCTCTTTCCCGCGCCGGAGAGTCCGGTGAACCACAATGTGAATCCTTTGCTCACGAGCAAGGTCTCCAATGAGGGTTCGGAGCGGCGCCGGCAGGCGTTCTGTTGACGAGATACATAACGCCTGAAGGCGTCACTCCAAACTTAGAATAGCGCCTCTCCGATCATCTCTTGCGGCTTGTCGATGCCGTATAATTTCAAGATGGTCGGGGCAATATCATAAATTGAATGCGAGTCAGCCCGCTTCGGCTCAATGCCTTGCGGCGGAGCCCAGATGAATATCCCTTCCTGAGCGTGGTTGGCGTCGTCGGGGCCGGTGTCGTTCTCATAGAGGTAAATGGAATCCACGCCGACCGATCCCGCGGACCGCCAGTCTAAATTGCCGAAATAGACGATCAAGTCCGGCGGCACGCCGTTGCATTGGCGATACAGATCCTCCGGCCGGTGAGCGACGGTGCCGATATTGCGCCCGGCCTCGTCGACGATCGCTTCGGACTTGGCTTTGAGTTCGCGGCGAAACGACTCGTATTGCTCCGGCGGAATGACTCCCTGCGGCTCGCGGCCCTGAACGTTGAAAAAGATGCGGGAGTAATAGCCCCCTTCGCCCCAGGCGCGCGTTCGGGACCAGTCGATCATGTCGTTCTTGAGCGACATGCGGTTCGCGGCCTTCTCCTTGAGGGTTAGATAACCCTCGCGCTGGAGCCACTCATTGACGCAGATCGCGCCGGCCATTCCCTTGGCGCCGTGGTCGGAAACCACCATTACGCTGGTTTCCGAGGGCAATGCCTTGAGCGTCCGCGCAATCTCTTTATCGAGGGCGATATAATAGTCATGAATGACGTTCTCATAGGGGTTATTCGGCTCGTATAAGCGATGCGTCTTGTCATGGTAGCGCCAGAAGCCGTGGTGAATTCGGTCCGGGCCCATCTCGACCATCATCGCGAAATCGTACTCATCGCGGCGCAGCAGTTCGCGGAACGTCTTGAAGCGCCGTTCGGTCATCACATAAATGTCGCGCAAGAGTTGATTCTTGTCGTCGGTGCGGAAGTCCTTGACGTCAATGATATAGTCGCCGTCGGCGATGGCGTCGATCTCGCGCGCGAGTTCCGGCGGATAGGTCCATTCCGTCGTCTTGTCGGGCGTGAGAAAATCACAGATCATCGCGCCGTTGAGAGGCTTCGGCGGGTAAGTCTGGGGCACGCCCAGGATAAGCGACTTCAACCGGTTCCGCGAAAGGTGGTTCCAGACGGTCTTGGCTTTCACATACTTGGCGTTGGCGAAGTAGAGCGCGTCGTAGGAATAGTCGGAGCGGTTGCGGAACCCGTAGAACCCGAGCATGCCGGGATCGTGGGAGGTCATCATCGCGGTCCACGCCGGCACGGTGATCGGCGGGTGGGTGGAGACAAGCCGCGCGTGCGTCCCGCGCTGCATCAGGCCGCGCAGCGCCGGCAGTTCGTCCTTCCACGCCTCAAACACCAACTGCGGCGTGGCGCAGTCCAATCCGATGACGACGAGTTTCAGCATAATCTTCAGTCCGCCCTGAGTAGGTCCACCCTGCCGGGGCGGACTTAAGCCGGCCCCGGCGGGACCGGCCTACATGTACCCCAAGCTCCTTAGCCGCTTCCGAATCGCCTCGACCTCCTCTTCGCTCAGTTCCGCCGCGGGGTGTTTGGCGCCGCCGACCAGGTCGCGCAAGACGTAGACGATAAAATCCGTGGGCGAATCGAAGCCCGAGGTCTCGATGATCGCTTTGATCTTCTCGTAGAGCGGGCGAGGGATTTTGATGGTGACCTTGTCGGCGGGCATGGGGCCGAAACGCTCCAATCAGGCTCTGATTGGAGCCTTATAAGAGCCTGATGGGCGAGGCGTCAAGGGAAAACCGGTATCCCGCGGCAGCGGGTGGCGGGGCAAACGGCAAAGGACATCCAGGACCTATGAGACCTACAGGATCTGTTTGGGATAAAACGACGGAGCGGGCCTGTAAGCCGAATTCTGTATCCGCCGAAGCCTTCGACGCAAGTCGAAGGCGAAGGCGGATGGCGGCCATTCCTCTAGGACGGCGGTCGCCCGCCGCCTCCAGCGGCCTACCCGGGAATCCAGGGCTTCCGAGGAAACCCATCGCGACGGGCCGTCGCTTTCCCCCTATTTGGCCTTGCACCGGGCGGGGTTTAGCCAGCCGCCGCGTCGCCGCGACGCTGGTGCGCTCTTGCCGCGCCATTTCACCCTTGCCTGATCCCGCCGCCGCCCCCGGCTTGCGCCGCGGGCTTTGGCGGGCCATCGGCGGTGTGGTTTCTGTGCCACTTTCCGTCGGGTCGCCCCGCCTTCCCGTTAGGAAGCGCCCTGCCCTGCGGTGTTCGGACTTTCCTCCCCCGCGGCGCGCCCGAAGACGCGCCACGGCGGCGGCCGCCCGGCCCGCTCCGTCATCCATAGCATCGCGCGGAAGACGACGGAGGGCAAGCAAGATGAGGCGACAGCGGTTGCTGGGAGCGCGGGCGTCCTCGCCCGCAATCTCCCGCGGTGCGCGGGCGTCCTCGCCCGCATTCTCCCGCGGCTCGAGGCGTTGCTTTGCGGGCGAGGACGCCCGCGCTCCCAGCAACCGGCTTACTTGCTGCGTTATTTGGGTCGCCCTATATAGATTTGACTCCTTGCTTTCGTTTTGCTGTCGTAAACGCAACGTCTTCGCGACAAAGGAAGGACAGCCATGCGAACCGTCGTGATCCTGTCGCTGGCCGCGACGTTTGCGTGCTCGGCGGCCGCCCACCCAGCGGACTCCGGCCCGGCGAGCGCGCCGAGCGCCTCGGGGAGGTTGCGCGCGCTGATCGTGACGGGAGGCCACAATTTCGACCGCCCGGCCTTCTTCGCCATGTTCAACGGCTTCCCGGGCATTGAATGGCGCGAAGTGAAACATCCCGAGGCGTACAACTCCTTCGCGCCGGACCAGCGGAATTGGTTCGACGTGGTCGCGCTCTACGACATGGCCAAAGCGATCACCGACACCCAGAAGGCATGGTTCGTCGACACGTTGAACGAGGGCAAGGGCGTGTTGGTGTTGCACCATGCCCTGGCCTCATGCCAGGACTGGCCGGAGTTCACGACGATCGCCGGCGGCAAGTATCTCCAATCACCGCAGGAATTCGACGGCGCGACATGGCCAAAGTCGACATTCCGGCACGACGTGGCTTTGACCATTCAGATCGCCGACAAGCAGCACCCAATCACCAAAGGCCTCTCCGATTTCGACCTCGTGGACGAGGTCTACGGGGGCTACTGGGTCAGCCCCGGCGTTCATCCGCTGCTGCGGACGAATCATCGGGAAAGCGGCGAGATCCTGGGCTGGACGAAGCCGTATGGGAAAGCGCGCGTCGCCTGCCTGGTGGGGGGCCACGGACCGTCCGCGTATAACGACGCGAATTTCCGCACGCTCGTGGAGCGCGCGCTTCTCTGGGTCGGCGGACGCTTGGGGTAGAGCCATCGGCGCGGTGGCGTCGACGGCCCTGGCGTTCCGGGGCGCCTCCGCGGGCTGCCGGAAAAGCTTGCCATTTCCCCCCATTCCTGCTTTGATCGAAATCGGGCTGCACGATGGTTCTTCTCTGATTCTCTGAGCGCTGGGTTTACGTGGCGGGCCGGCGATTGCAAAATCGTTCCGGATGACAGAGGCGGACGCATTTCCTGGCAGGGGAGCTCAAGTTGATGACCGACAGCGCCGATTCGTCCCAGTTCTCTCCGGTCGTGGTCATGCCGACCTACAACAACTCCGGCACCCTGGCCGACATCCTGCGACGAATCCACGGTTTGGGCCTGCCCTTGATCGTCGTCAACGATGGGGCGACCGACAAGACCTCGGACATTTTGGCGGATTGGACGCAGCGCAACGGCGCCTCGACGCGGGTCCTCGACCACCCGTGCAATCGGGGCAAGGGGGCCGCGCTGCAGACGGGCTTTGGCGCCGCCGGCGAGACAGGCTTCACCCACGCCGTCACCATGGATTCCGACGGCCAACTGGACCCCGAAGAGATCCGGTCGCTGCTGGCCATCGCCCGAAAGCGGCCGGGCGCGTTCGTCGTCGGCGTTCGCACCGCCGATGTCGACTGCCCGCGCCGGAATCGCGTCGGGCGCATCGTGTCCAACTTCTTCATCCGCCTGGAAAGCGGCCTGCGCATCACCGACAGCCAATGCGGGTTCCGCGTCTACCCCCTGGCCATGGTCCAAGACGTGCCGTGCCGCACGCCGCGCTTCGGCTACGAGACGGAGATTCTCACCCGGGCGGCATGGGCCGATTACGACATCGTGGAGACGCCCGTCAGTTGCCGCTACTTTCCGCCCGCCTGCCGGGTCAGCCATTTCAAGCCCTGGAGCGACACGGCGAGGCACGTCGCCTTGCATCTGCGCCTCCTGGCCCTCGCCTTCGCGCCGTGGGGGCCGCGCGTCGTCGCGCTGCACCGAGCGTGGCGCGCCCGCCGAAAGCCCCACCCGTTTCGGCCCATGGCAGGATGAAACAGCGGTGGAATGGCGTGGACAGCCTTGTCCGCGCAAGGCAACCCGAACCGGAACAACGCGCGGACCAGGCTGTCCGCGCCAGTTCCGCGCCGTTTCTTCGTTGATCTGGTGAAGAATCCGTGTCCGCATTTCCCGGACCATCTCCCGCGATGACGCTGGAGCCGTTAGGCCGGCAAAGCCGGCTGATGGTCATCGCGCCGCATCCCGACGACGAGACGCTCGCCGCGGGCGGCCTGATGCAACAGGCTGCCGCCGCCGGGGCCGCCGTCCGCGTCTTGTTCCTGACCAACGGCGACAACGACCCCTGGCCGCAGCGGGCGATCGAGCGGCGCTGGCGGATCGGCGCGGCGGACCGGGCGCGGTGGGGCGAGCGGCGCCGGGGAGAGGCGCTGGCGGCGCTGGCCCAGTTCGGCATTCCAGAAGCGAACGCGCTCTTTCTCGGCTATCCCGACCAGGGACTGACGCCGGGTCTCATGGCGGGCGACGACTCGGCCGCCGATCGGCTGGCCGACGGGATCGCGGAGTGGCGCCCCACGCTTTTGGTTTCGCCTTCTCTGAGCGATCTTCACCCAGACCATAGCGCCGCCGCGCTGTTCGTTCGAATGGCGCTGGTCCGTCCGTCCGCGGAGGGCGGCGCCCCGCGTATGTTGGAATATCTCATTCACGCGAGAGGGGAGCGGGGCGCGCAGGGCGCGGCGGTTGTCTTGCCTCTATCGCCGGAGCAGGTCGAACGGAAGCGGCGGTCGATTCTGCGCCATGCCAGCCAAACGCGGTTTTTCCCGAAGCGGCTGCTGGCGTTCGCGGCGGAACGGGAGGAGTTCGTGGCGCCTCCGCCCGCCCCGGATTGGGCCGATCCGCGTCACCCGTCGCGCGAGGCGGCCATCGAAGGGGGCGAACTGCGGCTGCGTCTGGAATCGCGCGCTTGCCTGGGGGCCTTCGGGCGCGCCACACTCTACCTGGCGGCAAACCGGCTCGGGCGTTCGAGCCTCCGGGCCGAGACGGAACTGCCGGAGCGCTCCCGGGACTCCGCGCTTAACCTCATCGACTGCGCCACGCGCCAAGCGATCGCGCAGGGTCGGTTCCAAGCGGATCGTCGCCGGGCGGAGGTCCGCCTGCCGCTTGCGGCCCTGCCGCCGACGGATCAGTGGTTCGTCAAGTTGGAGCGGCGCCACGGCTTCTTCGACGAAGCCGGTTGGCGCGAGCTGCCCGCGCCGTAACGTTGATGTCGCTCCGGCTTCCGCCGACATCGACCAAACCCGTCTGCTTGACAACCCAGTGGAACGCGGGTACAAGCCATGAAGACAATGCGGAACGTTTCCCCCGTTCGGCAGGTGGTTATTCTGTTCGGTTTGCCAGAAGGAACGCCGTGATGCTGCACGAAGCGCAATTCTTCAACGAAGACTGTGTTGAAGGATGCCGTAGACATATTCCGGATTCGACGGTCGACCTGATCGTAACCGATCCCCCCTATGGCATTCAAGGCCATCAACTGCACAAACACTATAACCGAAAAGAGGAATTCGTTTTAGACGGCTATGTTGAGGTGCCCGCGGAAGAGTATCCGGAATTTACACGCCTTTGGATATCCGAGGCGGAACGTATTCTTCGCCCCGGGGGATCCATCTATATTGTCTCCGGCTACACGCACCTTGTTGATATCCTCGTTGCGCTCCGCGCCACATCTCTGAGGGAAGTGAACCATCTTGTCTGGAAGTACAACTTCGGGGTTTATACGAGTCGCAAGTATATCTCTTCTCACTACCATATTCTTTACTACGTGAAACCTGGGAGGCCTATCACTTTCAATACCGGCTGCCGGTATGGGCCTAAAGAACAACACGAAAATGGCGGCTCGCTAAATTATCTGGATCGCGAGGATGTCTGGGTGATTAACCGGGAGTACAAGCCTGGACAGACCAAAAACAAGAACGCGCTCCCTTCCCAGTTGCTAATCAAGATCATCCAATACAGCAGTAACGAAGGCGACCTGGTGTGCGACTTGTTTCTTGGCAGTTTCTCCACGGCCAAGGTGGCTATAGGGCTAAATCGCCGAGCGGTCGGCTTTGAGAAGAGCTCTACCGCTTTTTCGCACCAAGTGGCTGAGATGAAAACCGTGCAACGCGGGGGACTGTTGGACCAACTCCGGGCGCCGGCCTTGGAATCTCACCCGAATCAAGGCAAGCCTTGGTCCGACGACGAAAGGCGGCAAGTCTACCGGCGCTACGTCGGCTTGTTGAAGGTTTGCGGAACAAAAGGAAAGGCAATCGAAGTCCTTTCCCGTGAAACCGGACGGGGACGGTTCTCCCTTGGAAAGGCCATCGCGGTGGCCAAGAACGGTGACTCCGGCGCTACCGGTCAGTTGGATTTCGTCGAGATCGTTTCCTGATCGAACAGGATAAACGGGATAAACGACGTACAACGTTTTTTGCTTATGGAGCGTTTGTACCATTGGCCAGGTAAGGGCCAGATGTCATGTGACTTGACACCATACTTGGCCTCAATGTCGAGGAGGGTCATGAAATGCTCATCGGAATCTCCCCTCTGCTCAGCCCGGAACTGCTGGCGGTTCTGCACCGCATGGGCCACGGCGACGAGATCGTCCTGGCCGACGCCCACTTCCCCGGCGAGACCATGAACCCGCGGGTCCTGCGGGCCGACGGCCTCCGCGTCGCCCCCCTGCTCGATGCGATCCTGCCGCTGTTCACGCTGGACACCTACGTCGCCAGCCCCCTGTTCATGATGCAGGCGGTCCCCGGCGATACGCTGGACCCCGAGGTCGAGCGTTCCTACCGCGCGGCCATCGACCGGCATTGGCCCAAGACGCCGGCCATCGCCCGGGTCGAGCGCTTCGCCTTCTACGAGCAGGCGAAGAAGGCCTTCGCCGTGGTGATGACCGGCGAGACGGCCAAGTACGGAAACATCGTTCTGAAGAAAGGCGTGACGCCGTGCTGATCGCGCCTCAGGAAAACAGACGCAGCGGCTCACGAACCTCCGGGGCGCGCGGAAATAGAGGGAACCACAGGCGCCTCAAATTCGTAGTGACGGCTTCAGCCGTTTTGCAGGCGTCAAAGGAGACTCCTGGCGAACGGCTGAAGCCGTCGCTACGAACTCCCGGCGGTCAATCCCTGGTCCTGTAATAGCTCTGAAAGCCATACCAATCCGCGCGCTTCGTGTTGAGGTCGATCACCCGCGCCAGGTCCAGCTTCAGGTCGAACCGCGCGGTCTTTCTCATCTCCAGGTAGGGCTGCCGGTTGACGGTCAGCGGCTGCCGTCCCAGCCACTGATCGAGCCAGACTCTCAGCGCGGGCCGCGGCGGGACCTCCCGTTTCCGCAGGAAGTCAAACTGCTCGCCGAGGCGGCGCAGGATCTCCATCATCGCCACCCCGTGCCCGAAGCCGATTTCGAACACGCGCAACGGACGGACCCGGCGCGCGCGGCGGCGGATCTCGGCGGTCACGTCGCCCAGCCGCAGTTCCAACTCCTCCAATCCGCGGGTGCGGGATTTCACCACGTCGCTCATGGGTTCAAGCCGGCTCGCGGTCGGTGCCCGTTTCAAGCACTCATGCGGTTCGTGGCGCTCCCAGAAACCGCTCTCTATGGTTCATTGCGGTTTGTGGCGTAGGCTTTCCCGCCTGCGCGGCTCAAAACGCGCGTCGGGTCGATCGCAGGCCGGAAAGCCGGCGCCGCTTCAGGAATCCTTGTATCCCACGGCGACGTGCTCCGCCTTCCTGGCGCCCTCGGCGCGCAGCGACGGCGGGCGCCAGTCGCCGGCCGCCTTGGGGAAGCGCGTCAAGCCGCTCATCGGTTGCGGGATGTCGCTCCAGCGCGCCCCTCGGCCGTTGAACTGCGGCAGCCAGGGCGCCAGCGCCTCGAACATCTCGTCGCACATCGCGCACACCTCGTCGGTGTTGCACACGGCGGCGGTCAGCGGGTCGTGCAACAGCGCCTGCTTGACCAAGTCGCGGTTGCCGCTCAGCGCCCCCTCGACCGCCATTTCCTGCACGGAGATCGACGCGCGGCACGTCACGGCGCACGCGGCCGGCAGCGGCCCCACGTAAATCGGATGAAGGCCCGTGCGGTCCACGTAGCCGGGAATCTCGATTGTGCAGCCGTTGGGCAGGTTCGGAATCAGACCGGTGTTCGCGACGTTGAAGTGGCCGCGGTAGACGCGTCCGGTCTCCAGGGATTCGATGATGTAGGAGCCGTGTTCGCTGGAGCGGTGGCCCAGTTCGATGTATTCGATCTCGCCACTCATCAACTTGGGGAAGGTTTCGCGGTATTCGTCGGTCTT
>JAPLSS010000965.1 GCA_026398515.1 Candidatus Sumerlaeota bacterium
CATAGGCGAAACATATTGCCGATTGTCGATTGCCGATTGAGACGACGGCGGTTAGTGGCGTAGGCTTTCCAGCCTGCGCAGTCCGCAACTCGCGACGAAACAACGCGCAGGCTGGAAAGCCTACGCCACTCAGAAACGATCTTCGGTGAGCAGGAGCGACTCCATGAACCAGATGCGGAAATTCGCCATTCTTGCGGCGGTCTTTGTGCTTCCTGTATGGAGCGCCTGGGCCAGCGAAGCCGCGCCGGGCGCCAGCGTCACGCTCGAAGAGTATCGCAACTCGTTGCGCCGCACCGTGCTGGACGACGCCCAGCCGGCTTTCACCGTCATGGACAAGAACCACGACGGCAAGGTCACGCTAAAGGAATTCGGCGAGAGCCGCGCCGTCGCCTTCCGCGAATTCGACAAGAACGGCGACGGCGTCCTCACTCTCGATGAATACAAGGCCATGGCCGAGCGGCGCGACCTGCTCGCCGCGATGGTCGTCGCGTACATGGTCCGCTGGGACGCGAACCGCGACGGCCTGTTGCAGAAGAGCGAGTTTCATGGCCGCCCCGGCGCGTTCGTCGAGGCCGACAAGGATGAGAACAATGTGCTGCATCACGCGGAATTGGTGGCGCTTCTGGCCAATAGCAAGCCGCTTCAATATTCGCCCGAGCTCTTCTTCAAGGCGCACGATCTCGACGGCGACGGCGTGATCACCGAAAGCGAATGGCTGGGCGTGGAGAAGGACTCGGCGTTGTTCGACTTTATCGACGCCAACGGCGACGGGATGCTGCGCATGCCGGAAGTTCAAAACTTCCTGTTCCGTTACGAGCGCCGGCTGTCTCCCCTGCCCGAGCCGGAAGAGAAAGGGCCGGCCGCCGGCGCCCTCGCCCCCGCCGAGACGCCTCAGCCGCTGAAGATCCTCTCCGGCAAAGAGCCGTCGGCGAAACGCCCTCTGCCGCCGGATTTCGAGGGGAAGAAAGCGCCGGGCGAAAAGAAGCCAAATTCGAAGTAGGGCGTGCCGGGCTTCGCGGGGGATGGCGATGATAAAAGTGGTCTACGATCCCGAAGTGGACGTGCGCCGCATTCGTATGAGCAGTGCGGCCATTGGAGAAACCAACGAAGACAAGCCCGGCGTTATTCTCGACTACGAGAAGGATGGCAACGTCGCCGGCGTCGAGATTCCGGACGATTCGAAGCGAGTCAAGAACCCGCGCACGCTTGAGCATGCAGTCGCGGGCTGAACGGCAACGGCGTTCATCGCCCCGGTTTCAGGCGTTTTGATCGAACGCCTGAAGGCGTCGCATTGAACTCCATTCTTGGGAAAAGATGAAGGATGCTAGGATGAATCAGACCATCATCAATCGAAGAGAATTCGTCCGGCGCAGCGCCGCGGCCCTGGGCGCGGTCCGCTTGTCCGCGCGCGAGGCGATGGCGGCGGAATCCTCGGCGCCGGGCGCGCGGTTGAACTTTATCCTCTTGGAAGGCGACGACCTGAACTACGCCGCGCTGGGATGCATGGGCGACTCGCACGTCAAGACGCCCAACCTCGACCGGCTGGCCGAGCGCGGCATCCTGTTCCGCAACAACATCTGCCAGGGGACCATGTGCTCGCCCTCGCGCAACTCGCTCCTGACCGGGTCGTATCCCCACAACACGGGCGTCTACCACAATCAGGACGGAAACATGGCCGCCGGGGTTTGGACGTTTCCCGCGGCCCTGCAGCGCGCGGGTTACTTCACGGCGTTGGTGGGCAAGAACCATTTCAAGCCGCACACCGACTCCGACACGGCCCCGGGAGACGAGCCGGGGGCGACGGCCGAAGCCGCCAAGAGCCTGGGGTTCGAGCACGTCCACTCGATCGGGGGCAAGGTCGTCTCGGCCACGAAGCGCGCCGCCGCGCCGGGGCAGAACCCGTACCAGGACTACCTCCAGGAGCATGGCCTGCTCGACAAACTGATCGAGTTTTACACGAAGGAGAGCAGCCAACGGGGCCAGCGAGGCAACGACTGGGTGGCGCCGAACGTCCTGCCCGAAGAACGCTACGAGGACTCGTATATCGCCTCCCGCGCCATCGAGTGGTTGCGCGGCTACCGGGAATCCAAGCCCTACCTGCTGTGGGTCGATTTCGTCGCGCCCCATCCGCCGGCCGACGCGCCCGAACCCTACGCGAGCATGTATGATTGGGAGACGATGCCCCTGCCTCTCGACGACCCGCTGACCGACGTGCCGCCCGATATGAAGGCGCGCGCCGAGGCCCGCAAGAAGCGGGTCGCTCCAGACCAGACGAAGAAGTTTCGCGCCGGCTACTACGCCATGATTTCACTCCTGGACGCGCAGGTCGGACGCATCGTCCAGGCGGTCGAGGAGCGCGGCGAGATCGATCGCACCGTTTTCGTGTTCTTCGGCGACCAGGGGTCGATGCTCTACGACCACTGGCTGTTCGGCAAAGGCGTCTTCTACAAGGGCTCGATCAACTCGCCGCTGATCATCGCCGGGCCGCCCGAGTGGCGAAAAGGCGAAAAGGTGGCGCAACCCAACGAACTGCTGGACGTCGCGCCGACGGTCCTGGAATTGGCCGGCGCAAGCGACGCGGATCGCGCGGCCTGCCGGGGGACGAGCCTCACGCCGCTCCTCACGGGCCGGGGCGAATACCGCCGTCCGTTCGCCTTCGCCGAGGACGCCACCACCAAGATGGCTGTCGATGGCCGCTATAAGCTGGTCGCGTATCCCGACTTCACGATGCTGTTCGATCTGCAGGCCGACCCCGATGAACTGAAGAACCTGGCTACCGACCGCCCCGACGTGGTCAAGGACCTTAAGGCCCGGATCGACGAGTGGCTGGCGGCGACCCCTCCCGTGCGCGAGCCGAACCCCAAACCGCGAAGGGGCAGGCCCGCCGGAAAAGCCGCCGGAAAATCGGCCGCGAAGAACGAATGAGGCGGACGTGCGCCGCATTTGTATGAGCGGTGCGGCCATAGAAGAGACCAAGGAAGACAAGCCCGGCCGTCATTTTGTTCATCACGCCACATCCACCACCACCTTCATCGACGATCCCTTGTTCTGATCGGCGAATTCGAGCGCCTCTTTGGTCTTGCCCAACGGGAAATGGTGCGTGGCCAGCAATGCGACGTTCACCCGGCCGGCGGCCACCAGTTCGATCGCCGTGGGATAGCAGTTGGCGTAGCGGAATTCGCCGCGGATGTCGATCTCGCGGCTGGCGGCGCCGACCATGTCGATCTCGACCATCGGGTCGGGCGGCAGGCCGAGCAGCACGCACACGCCCGCCGAACGCGGCGCGGCGATGGCGCCGCGCGTCGTCGGGGTCGAGCCGGCGGTTTCGAACGCCGTGTCGACTCCCGCGGCCACCAGCGGCAAGCCGGTCTTCGCGGCCATGACGCGCTTAATCTCGTCGACGGGATCGACTTCGCGCGCGTTCAGGCAGTGCGTCGCCCCGCACTGTTTCGCCATCTCCAATCGGTATGGCTCGAGATCCACCGCGAAGAGGGTCGTGGCGCCCGCGGCGCGGCAGGCCAGCAGCGTGACGCAGCCGATGGGGCCGGCGCCAAAGACGGCGATCGAATGGCCCTGCCCGACCTGGCCCCGGCGCGAAGCCCAGATGCCGCAGCTCAGCGGCTCGAGCATCGCCGCCTCTTCGAACGACATCGAGTCGGGAATCGGGAACACGAAATCCTCGGGCCAGGCTACGTATTCGCAGAACGCGCCATCGACGGGCGGCGTGGCCATGAACACCACGTCCGGGCACAGGTTGTACAGGCCGCGTTTGCAGAAATAGCAGCGCCGGCACGTCTGGCCCGGCTCGATCGCCACGTGATCGCCCGGTTTCAGCCGTTTCACCCGCGCTCCGACCTCGACGACCGTTCCTCCGCATTCGTGGCCGAGGACGAGCGGGGCGTTGACGACGAAGCCGCCGATCCGCCCATGGGTGTAGTAATGGATGTCGCTTCCGCAGACGCCGACGCGCGCGACCCGAACGAGGACCTCATCCGGCGCGGGCTTCGGAACCGGGCGCGTTTCCATCCGCACGTCGCGAACCGCGTGCATGACGGCGACTTGCTGCTGTTTAGGAGTCATGATCGAAGCCTCGTGAGTGAAGTGGAGCCGTCAGAGTGGCGCAGGCTTTCCAGCCTGTGAATGGCGGACGGACGCGGAATGCCTGCGATCACAGGCTGGGCTGGAAAGCCTGCGCCACTCTGACGGCCATCCTTCCCGGAACCTCTGCCGCTCTGCGCAGGATCTAACGCCACCGGAGCGACGGCGTCACCCCGAACTGGAAACGTCTGGAGGCGTCACTCCGAACTCACTACGAACAAAGCCGCCGCCGCGCCCCGACGGGCGCGACGGCGGTTTCCTGCGCCAGGCAGAAGCCGTGGAGCAACGCGACTTAGCTGAGAGCCGCGTCTTTGCAGGCCTTGGCGATGCGGAACTTCAACGCCTTACGGGCCGGGATCTTGATCGCCGCGCCGGTCGCCGGGTTGCGCCCCATGCGGGCTTTCCGCTTGACCACGACCAGTTTCCCGAGGCCGGGCAGGGTGAAGCCGATCTTGGCCTCGGCATACGCCACCTTCGTCAGTTCTTCCAGGATCGCGCCCACTTTCGCCTTGGGAATTTCGGTCTTCTCCGCCAGACAGGCCAGCAACTGCGATTTGGTCATGGGCTTCTTCTCTTTTACTGCCATGGGCCATGCTCCTCAACGTGGATTTGGAATAAGACAAACAACGGCTTGCGCGCGTGCGCGCCCTTCGCGCAGGAGCCTATGCACCTTTCGCCGACCGCAGTCAATCACAAAATGCCCATTTCATGCGGTTTTTTTAGCGTTTCGCCGCCCCCGCCGTTCCCGCGCCGCTCCGCTCCGTCTCCTCTTCGTCGTACGGCTTGACCCCGGGGCGCTGCGCGGCGCTTATAGTTGGATTGCGATTCGGCCAATCCGTCAGGTCGCGGCGCGTCTGCTCGGCGATCTGCACCAGCGTTTTGCGGACTTCCTTCTCGTCGAACTGCATGCGGAACCAGGGGTCCTTGCCTTCGCCCCGGTCGATCTTGACCCATGAGCCAACGACCATCGGCGGACCCGCGATGTTCCGTCGGTACTTGATCCAGCGCTTGAGACCGTGCGTGTCGAAGAGCGAGCCGCGCACTTCGCCGATGTAGCGCGCATTGCCCATGCCGTCTTGCAGCGTTTGATACGTATGGCGGATGGCCCACAGGTAATCGGCGGAATTCTGATTCGAGCGCGCGAGGTAGCCGAGCGACATGCCGTCGGTTTGCGAGGCGTCGAGGCGGCTGACCTTCGCTTTCAAGCTCTCGAAGGCGACCTTCGATCCCGCGTACAGCGCCTCGTTCAACTGGTCGGTCGGCAGGTTCAGCGGATAGCCGTCGATGGTGGTCTGCGTGTTCCACCCGTATCCGTTGGCCAGTGTGTTCCACGGCGAGGCCGTCAGGCCGAGGGTCAGTTTCCCGAGGGCATTCAGAATGGTGAAGGCGCGGCGTTTCCCCGCGTCGGGGCGCAGAGACATGCTCGACGAGGACTTCGGGCCGCTCATGGGGTAGTGCAGCTCTTCGTCCTTTTCCGGCATGTCGTTGATCGCGTTGGTGTAGACGACGATCGCAATGCGCTTGCCGGCCAGTTCCTCGCGCCACAGTTGCGATTCCACTCCGAGGTCGATGGAGCCTTCGTAGCCGGCCGAATGGAAGTACTGGCAACCGGACAGAAGCGGCGCGCACGCCAGCGCGGCGAACGCCAGTCGCGCGGAGACGAGCTTCATGGGAGCGAGACCTTTCTTGCATGGGCATGGCCGCGCGGATTGGCTTGCCGCGGCGGTTGGCGTCGGATCGAAACCGGGTTGAATGAACCACAGTCTAGCGCGGTTGGTCTAGGGCGATTTTTCGGCCCAAGGCGACGGATTGCCGATTGCCGATTGTCGATGGCCGATTGAACGGCGCAGCGTCTCTCGCCTCTGGTCTCTCGTTTCTCGTTGAACCGCGCGACCCGAATCGTCCCGCCCCAATCGTTGCATGTTGTTCAATCGGCATTCGACAATTGGCAATCGGCAATCATCTTGTGTCGTTCAATCGGCAATCGGCAATCGTTTTCCATAGCGTTTTCCGCCGCCGTTTGTAAGATGAAAACAGTCCATATCGTTTCCCATCCGGACGCGGGGAGGAGCCAGGCGATGAAGAACGCCGCGCGGGACTGCTTGAAGCGCGTGCAGGACGCCTATTCCGGACCGGAGGCGGACCTGTGGAAGCTGATCATGGGCGAGCACATCCACATCGGCGGCTACGAGTCGTCGATGGACCTGGCCGAGCGGTCCGGCGTCGGCGAAGGCATGCAAGGCGTCGATCTCTGTTGCGCGCTGGGCGCGGGGATGCGGCTCCTGATCCGTGCGCATGGCGTGCAGTCGATGCGCGGGGTCGACGCCACGGCGCGCATGATCGAATGGGGCCGGGCGCTATGCGCGGCCGAGGGGATGGGCGACCGAACCGAGTTCCTCCTCGCCGACGTCTGCGAGAGCGGCCTGCCCTCGGAAAGCGCGGATTTCGTGTGGGGCGAGGACGCCTGGTG
>JAPLSS010000548.1 GCA_026398515.1 Candidatus Sumerlaeota bacterium
AATCGCAGGCCGCGTGCGGGTTTCAGTGCTTCGCGAAGTACGGCCTCGGACTTCAGGAGCGCGCGGTTTTTCAACTCGAGGCGGTCGACCGCGGCACGTTCTGCCATCGCGTGCTGGCCGAGGTCTTCCGCCGCCTGAAGCGCGCGGGCCGAACGTGGCACGAGGCGGACGAGGCGGAGTTGCTCGCCTGGCTGAACGAAGCGATCGACCAGCAAGCGGCGGAATTGCGCGGCGGATTGCTGCGCGGCACGGCGCGCAACCGCTTCCTCGTCGAGACCTTCCGGCGCGCGTTGACCGAGCGGACGCGCGCCCTTCGCGACGAATCGGCGGCGAGCGATTTCCGCCAGGAGTACGCGGAAGCCGGCTTCGGGTTCGACGGCAGCCCGCTTCCGGCGTTGGAGATCGAGGCGAGCGAATCGGCGCGCCTGCGCCTGCAGGGGGTGATCGACCGGATCGACCTGGCCCGCCTTCCCGAGGACGGATGGGCGGCGCGGATTTGGGATTACAAATCCGGCGCGGGCGGCTTCTGGCCGGCGCTGGCGCGGCACGGGGTCCAACTGCAATTGCCGGCGTATCTGTTGGCGATGGTCCGGGGCGCGTCCGCGCGCGGCCGGCGCATCCTCCCCGCAGGCTTCTTCTACAGCCCTCTGTTCGCCCCGCTTCAAACCATCGTCGCCGGCGGCGAGGAAGACGAGGAGGAAGAAGCGCCGTCCCCTCGCGCCGCGGGATTCCGGGCGCGCGGGCTGTTCGACGCCGCGCTCGCCGCCTCGATGGACCGAACGATGGCCGGGGCCGGCGTTTCGAAGTTCTGGGCCATTCGGCGAAACAAGAACGGCTCGCTGTCCAAGGACGAGCGGCAATGCGACAGCGTGACCGCGGAGGAGTTGCAGGCGGCGCTTGGCCATTGCGAGCGGCTGCTGCGGGAATTGGCGCGGGCCATGACAACCGGCGCGATCGACGTGGCGCCGTATCGCTGCGGCCCGCGGGCGGCTTGCCAGTGGTGCGCCTACCGGCCCGTTTGCCGTTTCGATCCCCGGCGCGAGCCCTGGCGCGATTTGCCGAATGAAAAGCGGGCGGAGATGTTGGAGAGGATCAGGGACCTATAGGACCGATATATCCTGGTGGGTTTGATCATGAGTTCCACTGAACGCACATGGACGGAGGCGCAACGCGCGGCGATCGACGCCCGCGGCGGCGAGATCGTCGTCTCCGCCGGCGCCGGGTCGGGGAAGACCGCCGTGCTCGTCGAGCGCGTCATCGGCCTGGTTCTCGATCCCGCCGCGCCCGTCGATCTCGAGCGCATTCTCGTCGTCACCTTCACCGAGGAAGCCGCCAACGAGATGCGCCGGCGCATCCGCGCGGCCATCGAAGAGCGGCTCGAACGCGGCCCCTCGAAGCATTTGGAGGCGCAACTCGCTCTCCTCGAACGCGCGCAAATCTCCACCATCCACTCCTTCTGCCGCCGCCTGATTCTCGAGGGCTTTCACCTTCTCGGACTCGACCCGCAGGCCGAGGTGATGGAGGAGGAAGAGGCGCGACTACTTCAGTTGGAAACACTGGAAGAGTTGTTCGAGGCGCGCTACGGCGGCGACGACGAGGCGGCCCGCGCGTTCGCCGACCTGGCCGAGCGCTACGGCGGGCGCGCCGGCGACCTGGGGCTGCGCGACGCGGTCCTCGGTCTTCATGAATTGCTGGAGACGACGTTCGATCCGGAGGCGTGGCTGGCCGCGGCGTTGGAGCGCTATCGCCGGCCGGAGTTGTGGGTCGAGGCGTGGCGCAAGCGCTTGAGGGAAGACCTCGAGGGCCTGCTGCCCGCGCTGCAGGCAGGGGCGCGCCGGCTCGCCGCGTGTGGCATGAAGGAAGCCTATTCCTCGATCGCTCACGACGAGACCAACCGACTCGAGGCGATTCTCAACGACCTGCGAAACGCGCCGCTGGCCGAGGCGTTCGAGGGAGTCGCCGGCTGGAAGTTGGAAAGACTGCCCGGCGGCAAACAGACGGACGAACAGAAGGCGGCTTCGGCGGCCTATCGCGAGGCGCGGGACGCGCTGAAGAGTTTGCTTCGCTCGGCCTCGGCGTATCAGCCGGAGGCCGTGCGCGCGTCGGTCGAACGGGCGCGGCCGCACGCGGAAGCGCTCTGCGCCCTGGCCGCCGATTTTCGCGCCGCTTATTCCGAGGCCAAGGCGCGCGAGGGGCTCCTGGATTTCCACGATCTGGAACGCTTCGCCCTGCGGCTGTTGCGCGGCGAAGACGGCGGCCCCAGCCCGACGGCGCGGGCCCTGCGCGAGCGCTTCGAGCACGTGGTGGTGGACGAATGCCAGGACGTCAACCCGCTGCAGGACGCGATCCTGGCGTTCGTGTCGCGCTACGCCGAGCCGAACCGCTTCCTCGTCGGCGACGTCAAGCAGTGCATCTACGGCTTCCGCCACGCCGAGCCTCGGCTGTTCCTGGAGAAAATTTGGGCAGGGGCGGGGAATGCGGAATGCTGAGTGCGGAATGCGGAATGCGGAATGGAAAGCGCGGGGCGTGGGAAAACGACGATTGAGGCGGGCGGCGGGCGGCGCGCGATCTTCCTGTCGTCCAACTTCCGCTCGCGGCGCGAAGTCCTCGACGCCGTCAATGCGCTGTTCCGGCGCATTCTGGCCCCTTGTCTCGGCGGCTTGACCTATGGCGACGACGAAGCGTTACAGTACGGCGCGGATTACGACGAAGCGCCGCCGGGCGGGGGCATCGCGGAACTCGTTCTCCTGGATTCCGCCGCGAGCGAAGAGAAAAGCGACGAGCTGTCCGACTCGTCCACCTCGTCCACCCCGTCCACTTCGTCCACCGCGTCCACTTCGGCCACTCCGTCCACCGAGGCGGCCTCCGCGGCGCCCCTCGACCCGCTGGCCGCCGAAGCGCGCGAGGCCGGGCGGCGCATCCTCCAGTGGACGGGCGCTTCCGGCAACGCGCCTCTCCTGATCCGCGATCCGCAATCGAGAGCGAATCGTCCGGCCCGGTTTGGCGACGTGGCCATCCTTTTGCGCTCGATGCGAGAGCGCGCCGATCGGTTCGCCGACGCGTTGCGCGCCCTGGGCATCCCCGTGGCCACGTCGTCGGAGACCGCCTTCTTCGAATCGACCGAAGTCCTGGATGTCCTCTCGCTCCTTCATTTGCTGGACAACGCGCGGCAGGACATTCCGCTGGCCGCCGCGCTGCGTTCGCCGCTGGGTGGATTCAACGAAACCGAGCTGGCGGAAATCCGCGTTTTCCAGCGCGACGGGGCGTTCCACGAAGCGGCGCTGGCGATGGCCTCCTCAGTGGAAAAATCTGAAGTTTCCCAAAAACTCCAGCGGTTCTTTTCTGCCATCGAACGCTGGCGCACGTCGGCGCGCCGCGAGCCGTTGGCCGGCCTGCTGCGCGAGATCTTCCAGGAAACCGGCTATCTCGACTACGTCGGCGGCCTGCCGGGCGGCCCGCATCGCCGGGCGCGGCTCGAAGGCTTGCTGGAGCGCGCGCGCACGTTCGGCGCCTTCCGCCGTCCGACGCTATTCCGATTCCTGCGCTTCGTCGAAGACCTCGCCGAGCGCGAAATCGAACTGGCCGCCCCGCCCCCCGCGCCCGGGGCCGACGTGGTCCGCATCCTTTCCATTCACCAAAGCAAGGGGCTGGAGTTTCCCATCGTCTTCGCGCCCGACCTGGCCAAGCGGTTCAACTTCCAGGACGCCGCCGGCAACATCCTCCTGGATCGCGAAGCCGGGATCGCCCTGAATGAAATCGTCTTGGAGCGCGGCGAACGGCGCGTGACCGCGATGAACCGCGTCGTGGCGTGGGCTGTGCGCGAGCGGGCGCGGGCCGAAGAGGCGCGCCTGCTGTACGTGGCGATGACGCGCGCGCGCGAGCGGCTGGTTCTGAGCGCGACCGTCGATTTCGAACAACGCTTCAGCCGTTGGCGTCAGGAGGCCGGCGACGCGACCCGCCCCCTGGCGCCGGGCGTGCTGCAATCGGCCGCCGCGGCGATCGACTGGATCGGCCCGGCGCTTGCCGCGCAGCCCGAGGGCGAAGCGTCTGAGGATGGAGGGGCGGGGACGTTCGACCTGCCCGGCGCGCATTTCCGCGTTGTGTTGGGAAAGGCGTCTGGCGCGGAAGATGTGGCGCAGGCTTTTCAGCCTGGGATAGAGCCTGAACCGATTGGCGAGCCACAAAACACAGGCTGGAAAGCCTGCGCCACGGAAGAGCCGCCGTGGCTTTCGGACTTGCGCGATGGCAAGCCGCTCGCCGCCGATTGGCGCGCCGATCCAACCGCGGCGCGCGTGGCCGAGCGCTTGGCGTGGCGCTATTCCCAACGGCCCCTCGCCGACACACCGGCCAAGGTCAGCGTGTCGGAATTCAAGAGCCGCCTGCAGCGTCCCTTCGAAGAGGGCGAAGACGTGGCGGGCTTTGAGTGGCGTAGGCTTTCGAGCCTGCGCGGCGCCGGCGCCGGAGTGGAGGCCAGCGCAGGCTGGAAAGCCTACGCCACGCAAAGCCAACGCCACGAACCCGTCTTCGCGGTAGGCGCGTTCTCCCAAGTAGGTCTGGTCGGCGCACCTGGACCCGAGCCGCCTCGGGCCGAGACGGCCTGCCGTTCTGACGGTCTGGAAGCGACGAAGCGCGGGAACCTGCTGCACGCCATCCTTCAGCGGCTCGACCTCGGCGCGGCGGACTTGGGCGTCGAGGAAATCGCCCGGCAAGCGCGCGCGATGGCCGAACAGGGGTTCTTCGAGGCCGAGACGCTTCAGCGCGCCGACCAAGCAGGCGGCGTGGTTGCCGCCGACCAAGCAGGCGGCGTGGTTGCCGCCGACCAAGCAGGCGGCGTGGTTGCCGCCGTGGTCGCGCCTCTGGCCTCGTTTCTCTCAAGCGAACGAGGGAAATGGCTGGTCGCGCATCGGGCTGGGCTGCGGCGCGAACAGCCGTTCTGCATGGCGCTTCCCGCCGGCGAGTTGAACCCGGCGATCAAAGGCGAAGCGGCGCGAGAGAAACGCGTCGTCCTGCAAGGGATCATCGACGCGTTGGTGGAAACGGACGCGGGCCTGTGGATCCTCGATTACAAAACCGATACGATTTCCCGCGAGGGCGTCGTCCAGCGCGCCCAGGCGTATCTGCCGCAGATGGCCCTCTACGCGCGGGCGGCCTGTTCGATTCTCCAGCGCCCGCTGGCCGGCGCCTCTCTCGTCTTCCTCGCGCCCGCCGTGGTTCATGACTTTGAGCCGAAGGATCTTCTGCAATGGAAAGGGAACGCCTGAAGGCGTCTCTCCATACCGATTGCCAAAGGAGAACGAAAGATGCGTAGAGGCCTCATGGTGTGTTTTGCGCTTGCGGCGTTTGCCCTGACGCTGGGTTTTGCCGTTCACGCGGCGGACTCGTCCAAGCCCGTCTCCGCCTCGCAACCCGCTTCCCAGGCCGCCGCGCCGGAACGTCCGCTCAAGATCGCGTTCAACCCCGAGCAGTACGACGCCGTCAAGGACTACGTGCGCCCGGGCGATTTGATCTTCGCCTTCTGCGTCCGCGACCCCGGCCGCGACGCTTCGGGCCAGTTTGCTCCGACGTGGGCGCCGGAGAAATTCGCCCGCCGAATTCCCCTGGTCGATGGGTTGGCGGACACACGATTGGAGCGCACGGTCGTTCTGTCGAGCATCGAGGACTTGGCCGCTCACGCCGGGGAGA
>JAPLSS010000215.1 GCA_026398515.1 Candidatus Sumerlaeota bacterium
GAAACTGGCGACCGACCAGAGGATGATCGGCCCCGTCGGCGCGTTGCCGATCAGCGACTCCGGCGGCCAATTCTGCGTGTAGGTGACGGATTCCCCGGGCCGGTTGGTCGAGCAGGCCCAGGCCGTCCAGAAGAAAAACGCGTTCAACAGGCGCCGGCGGTCGGCCGAGGGAACGGCGTTTTCGGGCATGGCGTAGGCTTCGCGCAGGCCGGCCAGCGCCGGATCGTCTCCATACAGGCCGGCGTAGTGCTTCCCGACTTCGGCGAACGCCTGCGCGCGCAAAGGCGAAACCGTCAGATCGCCGGTCATCGGGTCGTAGGTGTTCTCCCGAACCTCTTCCTTTAAGGCTTCTTTGAGGGCCGCCTGCCGCTCCGGATCAAGACTGGCAGAGTCCTTTGCGTCGAATTCCGATTGGGCCATCGCGTCGAGCATGAAGGTCGCCTCGCGGTGCAGCCAGTCGGCCGACCAGTCGGGGGCGACATAGGAGCCGTGGCCCCAGACGGTGCCCATCTCCTGGCCGCCGGTGGATTGCCAGACGTTTTGGCCGTCGCGGATGTCCTGGCCGGTGCACAGAACATGGCCATCGGCGGCGACAACCCGCTGGGGAATCGGCGGGGCCATTCGGTAGAGTTGGCGTCCGAAGAACCCCAGGACGGTGAAGGAAACTGTCATGACGACGAAAAGCCCGATCCACAGCCGCGTGTATTTCATGTTTCATGTTCCTTTCGGCATGGAGATGTGCGTGAAACAGGAACAGCAGTTTCTCTGGAAGAAACTCTCCAGAGAATGAGGTTCGGAGTGCGACCTTCAGGTCGTACAAAGCGCCTGGAATCCGGGAAAACGCTACGACCAGAAGGTCGCACTCCGAAACTCATTCTCGGGTTTTCCTGGGTGGCCGGAAGGGCCACGGCCGGCTGCTTAGAAAGAAACGCTCCAATATTGCGTATAATCGCATCTTAATATCCTATAATGGTCTACACAAATCCACCGGCATCCGAGCGCGCCTGGAATCGTACGGGGTGCGCCATCGCCACGGCGCGAATCCGCCGGATGGCGTGTCGCCACCGCAAGCGCCGCCGCCCCAGAAACCGCCGACTTGGCGAGATGCCGAGCCTACTTCCGCGCCCGCCCCTCCAGATCCGGGGCCGGCTTCAGCGCGCCGCTTTCGACCATCGCCGCCAACGGGTTGTCTTCGATATTCAACGGAAAATCGACTCGCCCGCGCCGGCGGCTCGATTCGTAGGCGCCGAAGATGATCTCGGTGACGATGAGCGCGTTGCTCGCGTCCAACTGGCACTTGCGCCCCTCGCGCAGGCAAACCACCACGTCGGCCAGCGCGCGCTCGATGAACCCCGGGCCGTGGATGCTCTCGCCTTTCGTATCGGCGGCGGTCCACTCCTTGTCGCCGGCGCGGCGGTAGCGCAGGGCCGGCCCCTTGTTGGCGACGCCGATCTCGATCACCCCGTCCGTCCCGATCAGTTTGTCCACGCAACCGACGGGGTTCTCGCCGCCGGGCGCGCCCATCATGACCAGGCCGAAGACGCCGTTCGCGTATTCGATGAGCGCGACGTTTTGGTTTTCATTGTGCGAGCCGAAGACGAAGTTCTCCTGGCGGTAATCGATCTGGGCGAGGACCCACTTCCCCGGCGTTTCGTGATTGAAGAACGAGAACATGTCGACGAAGTGCGTGCCGGTGTCGTAGAGGTTGCCGGCCCCGCATTCGAGCCGCTGGAGTGTCCCGATGGCCCCGTCGTCGAGCATCTTCTTGGCCATGGCGAACGGCGCGCCGTAGCGGCGCTGGTGGTTGAAGGTCAGTTGCACGCCCTTCGCCTTCGCCGCGGCGGCCATTCGCTTGGCGCCGGCCCACGTGTCGGCCATCGGCTTCTCGCAATGGATGGCTTTGACCCCGGCGTCGATGGCGTCCAGGGCCATCCGCTCGTGCAAGTGCATCCACGTGCAGATGCTGACCATGTCGGGCTTGGCCTCGGCGAGCATCTTGCGGTAGTCGGTGAAGATCATCTTGGCGCCATAGGCGCCGGCGAAAGCGCGGGCGTTCTCTTCGACGATGTCGGCGCAGGCCGCGATCTCGCACTCCGGGATTAGTTTGTAAGCGTTCGCGTGCTGGTAGGCCATGGCGTACCCAAACCGACTGGCCTTCTGTTTCTTCCCCGTGCCGATGATGCCGATGCGCAGTTTGCTCATGTGTGTTGGTCCTCTTTGAGCGAAGATGGTGGCGCGAGCCCAATCGTCAAATGGCTACGCGATGAATGCCGAGGAATTGCGTGCCGGAGGCCGCGGCGCAGTCTTCCGCTTCCGCCGCCAGGCACAGTTCAATCACCTCGCGGATCCGCTTCATCAGCGTATCCAGAGACCGCGTCTGGGTATAACAGCCGCGCAGTTCCGGAACTGAGGCGATGAGCCAGCCTTTCTCATCTTTCTCGATAACGACGCTGAATTCGCGCTTCATGGGAATCGCCTTTGCCGCATGTTACGGAGATTCTGCGTCGAGGAATCCGTCTCTTCAAGGGCTATTGCCGGGTGCGCATCGCGAAGCCTGGTTGAGGCCGCACATCGTGACCCTAAAGCAAAGGGCTTTTCGAAGGCCTCTTCGATGAGAGTTTGATATCGCAAAATGCGATCTCAAGTTGGCTCCGGCTCTTCATCGTCCTGCCCCAAATCGTCCTGCCCTGAATCTGTTCCGCTGGACGGCAAGACAACAGGCAGGACGATTAGGGGCAGGACGATTAAGAACGCTACTCCGCTTCGCTCACATGCCGAAACGCCGGGCCGTGGGCGAAGCCCATGAGACTAAGGCGGCGGCAGTGGCGCTGCACGCGGCCATAGAAGTCGGCGAAGCCCTGGCCGCGGCTCGCGGGCGACCAGAGCAACTCGGCAAGGGCCAGCAGCCGCGGGAAGACCTTGTAGTCGATCTCCTCCTCCAACTCGTGCTCCCCCCACAGGCACGCCTCGCCGCCGAGAATGCGCCCGCGCTCTTCGGCGGTCAGGCCGTCGGGCGTGAAATTCGCGCCCCAGATTTTGGGCAGGTCGATGGTGCGCTCCAACTGGTGAGTCGGCGTCGGCGAGGTCGGGAAGCTCAGGTAGGTGTAGCTGTTCGGCGAGGCGATCGCGTCATGCCCCTGGCGCGCGGCGCGAATCGCAGCCTCAGCGCCTCCCGTGCGGTGGCGCCACCAGTGGATGATCGCGTCCCGCGGCAGCGCGACGCCGGAATCCAGAATCTCGTCCCAGCCGATGATGCGCCGCCCTTTCGTCGCCAGAAAGTCGGCCACGCGGCGCGTCACGTAGCCCTGCAATTCCGCCTCGTTCTTCAGGCCTTCGTTTCTGATGCGCGCCTGGCAGCGCTTGCACTCGCGCCAGCGCTCCTTGGGCGCCTCGTCGCCGCCGATGTGGACGAACGGCGCGGGGAAGATCGCGCAGATCTCCGTCAGCACGTTCTCCAGGAACTCGAACGTTTCCTCCCGGCCCGCGCAATAGAGGTCGCGCTGATGGCCGGGGTTCTTGACCGGCTTGCCGGTGCAGCACAGCCGCGGACGGCTGAGCATGGCCGCCAGCGAGTGGCCGGGGATCTCGATTTCGGGGATGACCAGGATGTGGCGCGCGGCGGCGTAGTCGACGATGTCGCGCGCTTCGTCCTGGGTGTAGAAGCCGTGGCGCTGTTCGCCCGGATCGACGCGCGAGCCGATCTTCGTTAGCTCCGGGTAACGCTTGATCTCGATGCGCCAGCCCTGGTCTTCGGTCAGGTGCCAATGGAAACGGTTGAGTTTCAGGTAGGCGAACAGGTCGATGTAGCGCTTGAGGAACGGAACGCTCTGGAAGTGGCGGCCGCTGTCGAACATAAAGCCGCGCCAGGAATAGCGGGGCGAATCGGCTATGGCGCAACAGCGCAGCGCCGGCCTGATTTCGCGCGCGGGCCGTTCGCCCATCAGAAAATCCGGGCCCAACTGCCGCAGCGTTTGCGCGCCCCAGAATAGGCCGGACGCCGCGGAGGCGCGCACGGCGGCGCCGTCAGGCGTCGCTTCGAGTTCGTAGCCTTCGTCGCCGAGGCCGGCCTGGGCGCCGCTCAGGCTCAGCGTGATGCAGCGCTTGGCCGCCGATCGCGCGCTCGCCTTGGCGATCGGAAGAGGCAGCCCGGCCGCGGGGCGGAGTTTCGCGGCCAGGTATTGCGCGACCCGTGCGGTTTCCGGCGATGCATCGCCCAGCAGAATCCGGGTCGTCCTGCGCAATTCAAACGCGCCCTCTTTCCACTCCACCCGCGCCGGGCGGGGAATCAGGGATGGAACCGGGGAATCGGGCATGGCGGAATCCTTCGTGGAAGTCGATGAATGGAGCAGCATCAACTCCTGGCGTTTCGCGCCAACTCAGACTTACCAAAATCGGGGCAGACGGCTCCATAGGAGATGCCGTCCGCGCCGAGTTGGCAAGGGATTTGTGCCCCCAATCGTCCTGCCCCTAATCGTCCTGCCTTGAATCTGTTCCGTTCGACGGCAAGACAAGAGGCAGGACGATTAGGGGCAGGACGATTAACGGCTCTATGCTCTGGAGAAAAAGCATTGGCCGCGCGGAGGCGGTCAAATAGTATGTCTTCCATGACCGGTTCCGAATGCGGCGCTGATCATCGCCTGATCCTCCTCGGCCTCGATGGGGCGACGTTCGCGAATCTGCGCCCGTGGGCCGAGGACGGGACGCTGCCGAACCTGGCGCGAATTCTGCGCGAGGGGGCGTGGGGGCCTCTGGCCTCGACCGTCCCGCCGACCACGCCGCCAGCATGGACCGCCGTGGTCACCGGCAAGAACCCCGGCAAACATGGCATCTTCGATTTCCGCGAGTCGCCGTACAAGGACCGCCGCCGCCCGCTCATCACCAGCGCCTCGGCGCGCGGCCGGCGGCTTTGGCAAATCCTCAATCAGCACGGCATCCCGTGCGGCATCCTCAACGTGCCGATCACCTGGCCGCCGGAGCGCGTCGACTCCTTCATGATCGCCGGCATGATGACGCCCGGACCCGAAAGCGCCTGGGCCGAGCCGCCGGAGCTCAAGGCGGAGATCGACCGCGTGACCGGCGGCTATTTCCCCGACCTCGACATCGCGAAATACGACGCGGGCGAGGACGCCGACGCGCTGGCGTTTCTGGCCGACGTCGAGACGCATTTCGAGCGCCGCCGCCGCGCCATGTTCCATCTGATGGACACGCGGCCCTGGCGCTTCTTCATGCCAGTCTTTATTCTGACCGACCGCATCCAGCATCTGTTCTGGAAATACATCGACCCCTCGTACGAATTGTACAATTGTCCGCAGGCGCGGCGATTGCGTCCGCGCATCATCCAGGCCTACCAGAAGATGGATGTCATGCTGGGCGAAGTGCTGGCGCGGCTGGATGAAGGCGCCGACCTCGTCATCCTCTCCGACCACGGCTTCGGCGGCACGGAGACGTGGTTCAACGTGAACGTGTGGCTTCAGCGGCTGGGGCTGCTCGCCAGGGAGCGCAAGGGGACGCTGCGCCACTGGCTGTTCTACCAGGCGATGCTGGCCAACGAGTGGAAGCTAACCCGCGCGATCGTCCCCGGCTTCCTCCAGAGCGCGATTCGGCGGCGCATCCGCGCGCGGCGCAATTCGATTCAGTCGAACGTAATGGACCAGATCGATTGGCGGCGCACGAAGGCCTCGTTTTCCGGCATCCCTTCGCAGGGCATCTATCTCAATCCGGTGGGCGACGACGGCCTGGGCGCGGTCGAGCCGGAAGAGGTCGACGCGTTGAAGCGCCGCATCAAAGAGGCGTTGCTCGAACTGAAAGACCCGGCGACGGGCGAGCGCGTAGTCGAGGAGGTTGTGTTTCGCGAGGAGATCTACCAGGGGCCGGAGACGCAATACGCCCCTGACATCTTCTTCAAGGCGCGGAACTATGGGGTGCTGGGCCGCTCGCTCTTCGGCGACTCGCGAACGTTGCGCGACAGCCGCTCGACTCCCAATGGCTTCCACCGGCCCGACGGCATTTTGCTGACTATCGGACCAAGCTTTCGCCGCGGCGGTTCGCCGGTCGAAGGCGCGCGGATGATCGACATCGCCCCGACGGTCCTCCACGCCTTCGGTCTCCCCGTGCCCGACGACATGGATGGGCGAGTCCTGGAAACCCTATTCGACGAAGGTTACATGCGCGACCATCCCGTGCGGCTCTGTCCCGCCCCGCCCGACGTCGAACGCGAGCGCGGGGATTACTCGGCGGAAGAGACCGAGAAGCTGAAAGAAAGGCTGAAGGCGCTGGGATATCTGGAATGAATCGCCAATCGCCGGTTGAACGGCGCGGCGCTTCAGCGTTTCTCGTTTCCTTGACGGCGCGGGTTGTCTTGTCCGTGCCACGAACGGCGTCTGGGCGGTTACTGAAACAGCATCCAATTCCGCGCGGCGTTGTTGGCCGAGAGAAGCGGGTCCAGCAACAGGATGATCAGCCCGGCCTGGCCGTACGCCAGATAGGCGAAGCGCCCGTCGACGGCGATGTCTTCCAGCAGATCGCCCGGGGAGGGCGCCGTGCGATAGAGGAGGCGCGGAACAGCGGGATCGGCCAAGTCGATCACCGCCATGCCGTACGGCCCTTCGGCGGCCAGGGCGAACCGGTCGCCCGCCGGCTCGAAGTCGCGCGCGTCGTTCAGGCGCAGGTTCGAGATCAGACTCGGCGAGCGCGGGTCGGTCAGATCGAAAAGGTAGACGCCGTGCTCGCCGGCGGCGACGTAGGCGCGCTTGCGGTTCGCATCCACGTTGATCCGTCGCCCGCGCGGCAGGTCCACGCGGCGAACCTCGACCGGCGCGCTGGGGTTGGAGACATCGTAGACGATCAGGCCCTCGTCGTCGCCCACTACGTAGGCCGTATCGCCCAGCAAGGCCGCATCGAGCGGAGAGACCCAGAGCTGTCCGATGCCGAGCAACTCGCCGCCGCCGGGCCGGGGGTCGGTCAGCTTCAACCCATAGGGATAGGCGGCGATGGCGGCGACCGCGCCGTCGTCGCTGACGCGGAAGCCGTAGGCCGCGCCGGATGTCTTCTCGTGCATGGCGGCGGTCGTGGGGAACAGCGGTTGCGAGATGTCGATGGTCGCCACGCCCTGGTCCGGGTTGCTCGCGTACGCCAGATCGAAGCCGAGATGCGCGTCGTAGGGATCGATGCCGGCGTACAGGCCCTCCAACGCGGGCGCCGACGGGTCCGCCACGTCGACCAGCCGAACGCCGACGCCGGAATCGGCGACTATGGCGCGTCCGCCGCGCGCATCGACGCGCAGGGCGTAGGAGAAGCCCCCCAAGCCCGCCATTTCGCGCGGCAACGCGGAGGCGCGAAGCC
>JAPLSS010000544.1 GCA_026398515.1 Candidatus Sumerlaeota bacterium
AGGTTTTCATGGAACCAGTATAGCACGCTTGTCAAGCATGCTATTATCATGCCAATATAGATTTTACCCAAGAAAATCTTTGCCCGACCGGCGAGTTTTCCGACAGGCTCCTAGCAGCCCGGAGGGAACCGCCGCTGCGTCGCCGCGAGGCGGTGTGGAAAGCCGCGGGGAGCGAACGGCCAGTCCGCAGGAGACGAACGCGATTCGGCTTTGCAGGGCGGGGAGTCGGCGGGCGAATGACGAAGCCTTGACCTGGCAGATGGAGGAGACCCGGCGAGCTGAGGGGGCGTGGGAAAGCGGCGCCGGGGGCCTGCGGAGTGGGTGGCGGCGGAATGGTCGGAAGGTCGAGACGACGGACCGGGGAGGCCTGCGCGGGACCGGGGCGGAGTTCATGCTGGAGCAGCCGAAGAGCCGCCTGCGCGGCGTCCTGCGCAAGCGACGCAAACTCCAAGGCCGCGCCCGCGGAGCCGACCCCCAACGCTGGCCCAACGCCTACTTTGCCGCGCGCGGGCTGTTCTCCCTTGTGGCCGCCCGCGCCGCCGCCGGTCGACCCGCCTGGCGGCCAACCCTCAACTGGAGAGCCGGATGCGGGAGAACCGCACGTCCGGTTCGGAGGGAGGGGGGGCGCGAATCAATGCGCTCTCCCTACCCCTGTCGCAAACCGCCTTCCCGTTGGTGACGAAAAGCGAGAAACAAGAGACGAGAAACAAGAGACGAGAAACGCCGTGTCGTGCAATCGGCTATTGGCTGCCGCGCCGTTCGATCGGCTATTGGCGATTGGCTACCGGCTGTTTCTCACTCCAGGATCATGGCGCCCGGCAGCAGCGGGCCGCTCAGGTCGACCTCGCTCCACAGGACGCCCTTGACCGGGCGGCCGTCGATGAGGATGAGCGCGCTGTCGGCGCTCTCGCAATTGAACAGCGCCGTGTTCACCAGCGCGTACGTGCACAGCAACTCCGCGCCGACCCCGCCCAGCGGCGCATTGAGGATCTCGCGCGAAACGTCGATGACCGCTTCCATCGAATTGCGCTCCTCGGACTCCCGCAGATAGAACGCCCGCAGATACGTGCCTTCCGGAATGGGCGAGGAATAGGCCGGATTCGACGGGCCGCGCAACAGCGCCTCGAGCGCCTGGCGCGCGCGCTCCACCGGATCGGACACGCCTTTCGTCGGCAGGGCCACCGACACGAGGCTCTGGCCGTTCTTGGTGAAAAAGACCCGCAGTTGATTGCCGGCCCCCGGCGGGCGCACGTCCAATGGCTCGCCCACGGCGGCGGCCTGGCCTTCGGCCTCCATGTTGAACCGCTTGAGATGGCCTTGCTCGTCGAACAGGTTGTTGATGAAGTAAATGCCGAGAACGACGACGACGGACGCGACGAAAAAGCACACGACGAGAAAGCGGCCCAGCGCTCCGCGCCGCCGTTGCGCGCCGAGCCCGGCCCCGGCGGGCCGTTCGCGCCTTGGCCGCTCAGCCGCCATAGACGCTCTCCATGTTCAACTGCTGCATTTGGATCAGCGCGCCGGCGATGGCGTTGGCCGCCTCGGCGGCGAAATCCGCCCGGCTGATTCGCTCGCGCTCCTTGTCGTTGGAGGCGTAGCCGAGCGAGATCGCCACCGCGGGCATGGCCACGCGGCGCAGGAGATACGAGGGCGCGATCTCCACCGGGCGCGTGCGGAACGCGCCGACCTTGTTCAACCCGCCGTAAATCATGCTGGCCAACAGCAGGCTGTATTCTTCATACGGGAGATAGTTGAACGCCGTGGGCAGCCCATAGCCGCCGCCCTTTTCCGCGGGGCGCGCCGCGCCGTCGCCGGCCTCGTGCGCCGTCCAGATGCGCATCCCCGTCAGGTTGCGAAACGGGGAGACGTTGACCGTCAATTCGATCAGCGCGTCGGACGCCGAGCTGTTGGCCCATTCCACGATTTTCGAAAGCGTTTTCGGCGTGACCGGCTGGTTGGGCAGATGGACGGTGAACTTCCCGGTGGCCTCCAGATCGGATTTCAGCAGGCGCCCCACGTTCTCGCACACGGTTTGGACCGTCGGCGCGTACGACCCGTGCGCCTGCGGCGAAGCCCCCCCCGGCGCCACCGCGACCGACGCCACCGACGGCAGCGGCGCCCGCTTCAGCAGCGTGACCAGATCCGCCGAGGCGATCTCGCGCACGCCGTCCGGAATCGTCACCTGGAAGGGCTGCGAGGCCCCGCCGGGCGCCAGCGCTTCGGGAGACGCCGGCGGCAGGGCGGGCCCGGCCTCCGTCGGTTGCAGGTCTTGAATCTGCAGCTCAGGCACGGCGCCGGGTTCGGGCTGCTCGGACGGAACGATCGTCTCGGGCGTCGGAGACGGCGAGGCGGTCGGCGTGGGATTCTGATTCAACAGGCGGGTTTGAAAGAGGCCGAGCGAGGAGTCGATCGCCTCCAGCGTGTCGACGGGGATGAGGAACTCGCCATTGATCACTTGCAGGGGGTGGCGGGTCCGGGTGATCTTGCCGTCGATGGTGATGTAGCCTTGCCCCTTCTGGTCCTGCGTGATGGTGATATGCTTGCCGGCGACGA
>JAPLSS010000521.1 GCA_026398515.1 Candidatus Sumerlaeota bacterium
GTGGGCCATTCGGCCGCCAGGCGCCGCTGCCGGGCGATCATCGCCGCGCGCACCTTCGCGTGGCGCGCCACCCGCGGCACGGCGGCATCGACCTCGGCCCCGCGCAGCGCCTCCGTCACATCCTCGCCGTTCAACTCCACCCGGGCGGCGCCATCCTGTTCGCGAAAGCCGATCGCGGCGCCGGCGGCCACCCCGGCCAACTGGCCCTCATCGTCCAAGTCCGCCCCGGCGCGCAACGCCGCCAGCGCCACGGCGCGGTACATCGCCCCCGTGTCCAGCGGCTTCCACCCCAGCGCCCGGGCCAACCGCGCGGCCATGACGCTCTTGCCGACGCCGACGGGGCCGTCGATGGCGATCAGCGGTGGCGAGACGCGGCCTTCGGGCAGGGGAAAAGAGGCTGGGGAGGAAGTCTCCGGGGCCTCGTGCGCGGCGTGGCGGTTCATACAACAGCTGTTGCGGCCCGGGTCCAAGCGAGGCAGTCATCCACCGAACCCGTCCGGCGGACGGATCGCCTCAAAAGGGGGGAACGCTACCTCGTCTTATCGTTCTTCCAGTCAATCATTGATATAGATGGATTTCCTCACCGGCAGCCTACCCCCGACCCTGCGGAAGTCAAGCGGATTTTGGGCGTCGAGAGCGCCGGGGCGGGCGCATCTTAATACTGCCACGGCGACGTCGCCGCGCCCATGGGGACTGTCACGGATTTCGCGGGCCGAGGCGCCGCCCCTACCCAGCTCCTCCGTCCGCGAAATCGGCTACAGTCCCCATGCCGCGCCAACGCGACGGTCGGCCGTCACGTCGATCCATCGACGCAACGGTAGCAGTGTCAAGATGCGCCCCGCCGGGGCGCGCATCCCGGCGCCGGAAGACTAGAAGACAAACCTTGACTTCCCTTTGCCCGGCTCGGCAAAGTGGCCCGCGAGATTCCTCAGGCTTCCGACAAACCAGTCCAGGCCGCGCAATGGTCATGCAATCGCGGGCGGAAGTCTTTTTGACGCGGGGTTTAGCGCGAGGTCTAACGCGGGATTCGACACGGGATTCGCGCACGGAGCGCCAGGAAAGGACGCGGCAGTCCCATGGCAAAGAAAAAGATCCGCGAGGCGGACAAAGGCCAGGCCCGCGAGACGGCCTACCAGATCCTCCAGAGCGCTCTGGGGGCGACGCCGCTCGACCCGGAAACGCTCCGTTCTCTCATCATGCTGTTCAAGGAGACCGGCGTTTCGGACTTTGAATTGAAGACGGACAAACTGCGGCTGAAAGTCTCCATGGCCCATGGCCGGGTCGTCGAGCCGATCGTGTGCCAGGCCCCGCCCGTTCCGCCGAGCCTGAGGGCCGGGCCGCCGGCCGCCGCGGCTCAGGAGGCCCCGGCCGCGGCCGGCCCGGCGCCCGAAGCTCCGACGGCGGCGCCCGACGGGGCGGCGACGATCGCCTCGCCGATGGTCGGCACGTTCTACCGCGCCCCCGCGCCCGACGCCGATCCGTACGTGCAGATCGGCTCGCGCGTGTCGGAGAACACCATCCTGTGCATCGTCGAAGCCATGAAAATCATGAACGAGATCAAGGCCGAAATGCGCGGAACGGTGGTCGACATCCTGGTGGAAAACGGCCAGCCGGTGGAATACGGTCAGCCGATGTTCCGCATCATGCCGGGGTAAAGACGTGTTCGGAGTTCAGGGTGCGGAGTGCGAAGTTCGGACCGCGGGTTGAACTCTCGCCGCTCTTTTGGGATGTGTCGTTTACCCCGCACTCCGAACGCTCCACTTGGAACTTCCCAGGGCGGTTTCGCCATGTTCGATAAAATCCTCATCGCCAATCGGGGGGAAATCGCCCTGCGGGTGATCCGTTCCTGCCGCGAGCTGGAGATTCCCTCGGTCGCCGTGTATTCCGAATGCGACGCCGACTCGCTGCACGTGCGGTTCGCCGACGAAGCCATCTGCATCGGCCCGCCGCCCAGCGCCCAGAGCTACCTGAACATCGGCAACATCATCAGCGCCGCCGAGATCAGCGACGCCGACGCCATCCATCCGGGTTACGGCTTCCTGGCCGAAAACCCGCAATTCGCCCGCATCTGCCGGCAGTGCCAGATCGAGTTCATCGGCCCGCCCGCCGAAGTCATCGAGAAAATGGGCGACAAGGCCGAGGCCAAGCGCACGGCCCAATCGCTCGGCGTTCCCGTGATTCCGGGCAGCGACGGCCGGGTGGCCACCATCGAAGAGGGCTTGGCCGTGGCGAACGAATGCGGCCTTCCCGTGCTGATCAAGGCCGTGGCCGGAGGCGGGGGGCGCGGCATGCGGCTGGTCGAGACGCCCGCCGAATTTGAACACTCGTGGCGCGCCGCCGCGACCGAGGCCGAACTGGCTTTCGGCAACAGCGCGCTCTACATCGAGAAATACCTGCACGACCCCAAACACATCGAAATCCAGGTCATGGGCGATAAGCACGGCAACGCCGTCCACGTCGGCGAACGCGATTGCTCGGTCCAGCGGCGCCGCCAGAAGCTGATTGAAGAGACCCCGTGCGTCCTGCTGCCCGACTCCGTGCGGCGCGAGATGGCCGAGTGCGCCCTGCGCCTGGCCAAGGCGGTCCAGTACGTGGGCGCGGGCACCATCGAGTTCCTCTGGGACCGCAAGGACCGGTTCTACTTCATGGAGATGAACACGCGGCTGCAGGTCGAACACCCGGTGACCGAGAGCGTCACCTTGTGGGATTTGGTCAAGGAGCAGATCTCCATCGCCGCCGGCGAGCCGCTGTCGCGCCGCCAAGAGGACATCAGCTTCATCGGCCACTCCATCGAATGCCGGATCAACGCCGAAGACCCGGAGCGCAACTTCCTGCCCTGCCCGGGCAAGTTGACGACGTATCATCAGCCCGGCGGCTCGGGCGTGCGCGTGGACAGCCACGCCTACCAGGAATACGTCATGCCGCCGCACTATGACTCGCTGATGGGGAAGTTGATCGTTCGCGCGCACGACCGCGACGAAGCGATCCGCCGCATGATCCGCTGCCTGGACGAATACATTATTGAGGGCGTCAAGACGACGATTCCGTTCCACTTGAAGATGATGCAGAACGCCCGGTTCCGCGGCGGGGATTTCGGCATTAAGTTCCTCGAACAGGATTTTGGCCTTTAGCGCGGCGGGCGTTTCGGGGTAAAAGCGTTATTGAGGTTTGGCGCGGCGCGCCTCTCAATGGGTCTGATAGGCCCTATTGGCCGCCGCGAACGACTCCGAAAGAAAGGGGCCGAACATGGCGGTCAACGAGAATTTGGGCGACATTAAAATCCAGAACGAGGTCGTCGCCACCATCGCCAGCATCGCGACGGCGGAAGTCGAGGGCATCGTCAGCCTTAGCGGCAAGCGGTTTCTGGATCCCCTGCGTTCGCAAAAAGGCCCCGACAAGGGGATCAAGGTCGAGGTCGAAGAGAACCGCGCCAAGATCACGGTCGACATCAAGGTGGTCTACGGCAACGTCATCTACGATACGGCGCACCGCTTGCAGCAGCGAATCAAGAACGCGGTCGAGCAGATGACCGGGCTGATCGTCGATTCCGTCGAGGTCAACGTGCGCGACATCGTCTTGGATTCCACGGCCCGCAAGGGCGGCGAGGAGTCCGACGAAGACAACGAGCGGGAGTAGCGGGCTCGCAGCGCCGCCTTCAGGTCGTATTGGTCCTATAGGTCTTATGAGTCCTATACGACCTGAGAGTCGCGCTGCGAATCCGCGGCTTTGTTCTACAACCCAAAAGGAGGCGGAACCATGGCTCTTCGTCGCGTGTTGACGATCTTGGGGTTGTTCATTCTCGCGCTATTGGGATTGCGGGGGCTGATCTTCGTGATCCCGTGGCACTGGCCGCAGGAGGCGTATGCGGCGGCGGCGGCCACCGTGCCGAGAGGGGTCAAGATTCTGGTGTGGCTGGTGGTTCTGGCGTTGCCCGTGGGGCTGTTCGTCGAGTTCCTGATGAACGCCTCGCGCCGCGGGGTGTTGGAATTGCCCGGGCAGGGGGGGACCCGCATGCTCATGCGCCGCGACGTGATTGTGAAGATCGTGGAGCAAAGCGTCCGGACTCTCCCCGAGGTGGCGAAACTGGAGGTCTCCACCCGCAAGGGCGCCAAGGGCCTCCTTCTGGAGATCGGCGTCAAGGCCAAGGCGGTCGGCAGCGTGAGCGAACTGAAAGCCGCCATCGAGCGTCGCGTCGATGACAGCCTGAAGCGCATCCTGGGCATTGAAGCCGTGGAAGGCGTTCGGATTCGCCTCGACGACGTGTCGTTGAAGGACCGCGTGGCGGTGAGCGAAGAGCCGGAGGCGGAGCCGCCCATGCCGCCCGCCGCCGCGCCGTTGGAAGATCAGCCGGTTTCGCCGCCCGCAGGCGAGCCGCCGATCGTGTTGAACAAAGCGGCCGTCGAGGGGGAGGAGGGAACGGGAGAGCGTCTTTGACGAGCCTCCCGCGACCGAAGAGAAGCAGGCGCAATGATCTAGCGCTCTGAGCGCGCTTCTTTGGCGGGCTCTTTCATCAGCCTCTCGTTTCAACGAGGGGTTCAGCGGCGAGAAAACGGCGCCGCCGCCGGTTCAACGGTTTGCTATCGCCCGTCAAAACCGCACGGCCAGAGCGCCAAGGCGTCGTCCGGACAGATCCATGGCGGCGTTTCCCGTCGTTTGGACATGCGCAGGCTGGAAGGCCTACGCCACTTTCAATTGAGCCGATCCGTGTTCGGATGCCGCCTATGTCCACCCGGAAGAAAATTCTTGACCGGGCGGCGCTGGCAAGCGAGGTTGCCCGCCGTCGCCTTGCGGGACAGCGCATGGTCTTCACCAATGGCTGTTTCGACTTGCTTCACGTCGGCCATGCGCGATACCTGAACGAGGCCCGGCGACGGGGCGACTATCTGGTCGTCGCGATGAACTCGGACGCCTCGACCGCCCGGCTCAAAGGCCCCGAGCGGCCCATTGTGCCGCAGGACCAGCGGGCGCGGATCCTGGCGTCGTTCGCCGCCGTGGACTATGTGACGATCTTTGACGAGGACGATCCGAAGCCGCTGCTTCGCTTGCTGCGCCCGGAAATTCTCGTCAAAGGCGGCAATTACGGGATCGAGGGGGTCGTTGGACGCGAGATGGTCGAGGCCTACGGCGGGGCGGTGTTGACGGTCGCGCTGACCGAAGGCGCGTCAACGACCCGTTTGATTGAAACTATTTTGGGAAAGAGCGACGCGCTTCCGCGTGATTATTCCGGTTGAGGATACGATCCATGCCCAGCAACGAGTCGCCGTTCGGAGGCGCCCATCCCTTCGATGAATTCCAAATCGGCGATCAGGTCGAACACCCCAAGTGGGGCGTCGGCACCATTCTCTTCCGCGGCGGGACGGGCGAGAAGGCCAAGGTCATCGTCGTCTTTCCCGACGAGGGGCAGAAGAAACTGGCGCTGAAATACGCCAAACTGAAACGCATCCAGGAAGCCAAACCGCCCGTCGCCGCGCCACCTCCCGCGCCGGTCGAAAAGCCGCCGCGCGCCGAAGAGGTCGCGGAGGAGAAGGGCCTCGAGGAGTTGGAGGACCTGGAGAAGATCGAGGGCCTGGAGGAAGAGGAAGAAGCGCTCCTGCCCGAGGACCTGGACAAGGAAATCGCCTTCGGGGAGGACGAAGAGGGCGAGATCAAGGAACTCGGCGAAGACGAGGACACCGAGGGGAACTGAGCCGCCGTGAGCCCCGACCCCAAAGCGACGGACGCCGCGCTGTCCCGCGAAGAGGTCGAGCACGTCGCCCTGTTGGCGCGGCTCGAACTGGGGGAGCGCGAGATCGAGGAGTACGCCTCGATCCTCAACCGTATTTTGGGCCACTTCAAGAAACTGGAAGAGTTGGACACCGAAGGCGTGCCGCCGACGTCGCATCCGGCGCCCATCGCCAACGTCTTCCGCGAGGATGCGGCGCGCCCGTCTCTGTCCGTGGACGAGGCGCTGGCCAACGCCCCCGACTCCGAGGCGGGCTGTTTCAAAGTGCCGCCGGTGATTCAGGAATACTGACAACGCCAAGCGCGTTTCGAGTTTCTCGTTGAAGGTTTCTCGTTGAACCGCGCCTCGAAGATCGGAACGTAGAGTATGGAGTCCCGCCTTCAGGCGTAATGAAGCGAATCGGCGCCGTTATGCCGCATTCCGCCTTAAGGCGGGACTCCATACCCCCGATGCGAAGAAGAACAAGAAACGAGAGACGAGAAACGTTTTTCCTCCGATGGACCTCCCCGACCTATCCGCCTTCGATGCCGCTCGCTTGTTGAATGAAGGTCAGTGTTCCAGCGTCGAACTGACCCGCGCCTGCCTGGAGCGCATCGAGCGGGTGGAGCCGCGCGTGCGCGCGTTCGTGACCGTGCTGGCCGATCAGGCGCTCGATTCAGCGCGCCAGGCGGACCAGGCGCGGGCGCAGGGGAAGATCGCCTCTCCGTTGATGGGCGTGCCCGTGGCGGTCAAAGACAACATGTGCATGCGGGACGCGCCGACCACCTGCTCCTCCAAGATCCTGGAGAACTTCATCCCGCCGTACGATGCGACGGTGGTTCAGCGGCTGACGGCGGCCGGCATGGTCGTCGTCGGCAAGACGAACCTCGACGAGTTCGCCATGGGCTCGTCGACGGAGAACTCGGGCCTGTTCACCACGCACAATCCCTGGGACCTGGAGCGCGCCCCCGGCGGGTCGTCGGGCGGCTCGACGGCGGCGGTGGCGGCGGGCGAGGCGCTGCTGGCGCTGGGATCGGACACCGGCGGCTCGATTCGCCAACCGGCGTCGCTGTGCGGCCTGGTGGGGTTGAAGCCGACGTATGGGCGCGTGTCGCGATACGGCTTGGTGGCGTTCGCCTCGTCGCTCGACCAAATCGGGCCGATCACGCGGACGGCGCGCGACGCGGCGCTCCTGATGAACGTCATCGGCGGGCACGATCCGCTGGATTCGACGTCGTGGCCGGAGCCGGCGCCGAACTATTGCGAGGGGTTGGATCGCGGCGTGCGCGGGCTGCGCATCGGCGTGCCGAAGGAATACTTCATCGAAGGCATCGACCCCGAGGTCGAAGCGGCCGTGCGCCAGGCGATCGAGCAGTTCGCCGCTCTGGGCGCCGAAGCGGCGGAGGTCTCGCTGCCGACGATGCCATACGCGATTCCGACCTATTATATTTGCGCCACCGCCGAGGCGAGCTCCAACCTGGCGCGTTACGACGGGGCGCATTACGGCCTGCGCGTCGAGGGCGCCGACAACATCATCGACATGTTCTCGCGCACCCGCGCCCAGGGGTTCGGCGCGGAGGTCAAGCGACGGATCATGCTGGGGACGTACGCGCTGTCGGCGGGCTTCTACGACGCCTACTACATGAAAGGGCTGAAAGCGCGCACGCTGTTCAAGCGTGATTTTGAGCGCGCCTTTGAGAAGTGCGACGTGATCCTGGGGCCGACGACGCCGACGCCCGCGTTCCAGCTCGGCGAGAAGGTCGACGACCCGATCCAAATGTATCTCTGCGACATCTTCACCACTCCCGCCAACCTCGCCGGCAACCCCGCGCTCTCCATCCCTTGCGGCTTCAGCGCCGCCGGCCTCCCCATCGGCCTGCAACTCATCGCGCCTTTGTTCGACGAGGCGCGGCTCCTGCAAACCGCGCATGCGTTTGAACAGGCCACCGACTATCACAAAGCGCGGGCAAACCTGGCGGCCGATTGAGTGATCGAGGGCAACGAGGCAGGGCGCGCCGCGGGCGCATCCCGCAGTGTAGCTTCCTTGGAGCGCCAGAGCATGAGAGAGTGCGCGAAGCGCTTTGGAGCGCGGCGGCAAACCGCCGCACTCCAAAGCGCTTCGCGCATTCTAATCGATTCGCGGCTACACTGCGGGATGCACCCGCGTGCAGCTCCGATTCTACATAGACCGTGACACCGGCCTTCCCCACATCTACAATCATGATCATGAAAGAAAGCCACTTTCCTGTCGGGTGGGACGAAGAGCGAGTGCGGAGAGTCCTTGCCCACTATGAACGCCAAAGCGAAGAAGAGGCGGTGGCCGAGGACGAGGCCGCCGCTGGAAATGGAAAGACCGATGAGCGCCGCAAAGATCCCCGAGACGGATTCCATTCAGGAACTCGCCCATTTCTGGGACACCCACGACCTCACTGAGTTTGAGGATCAGATCGAAGAGACGCCGGAGAGGGTATTCGTCCGGGAAGACACGGTTGACCTGCGGCTCAGCCCCGATGAGTCTCGATCACTCAGGCGGTTCGCGGAGGCCCGAGGCGTGCCCTATCAGGTTCTCGTGCGCGAATTGGCGCCGGAGAGAATCCACGCAGCCTGACGCGCCGCGCGTGATGGCGTCACGCAGCTTGTTGGCGTTCCGGAGACCCAAACGCAGGTCCTGACTACCAAGGTTTCCAAGGGTTCTTCCGCACCGAGGCTGATGTGAATAAGTTTCTGGACGCCCTAAAGGCCGTACGCTGACGGCCGAGTCTTTCTTCACGGGCCGTTTGCGCCCCCCTCTCATTTCGCCGTCTTTCTGTTGCTTTTCTTTGAAAAGCGCGCCGCGGAGTGGGAGACTCGCCAACGCCCTTTGAGTTGATGGGAGGCGATTGGCAAAATGAATGAGATTGACGAGATCATGGAAGAGATCCGGCGCGGTCCATGGCGGATGTCGGAGCAGTGCGGCCACGACGTGCGCCGCTATATCGAATCTCTTAAGCAGCTCAACACTCGGTACGCCGACCAGGTCGAGAAGTGCCGCAAACTGCAGACCGCGGCGGCTCCGACCCCGAGCGCGCATGAGTGATTCGCGGCAGCCCAGACTGTTCTGGCTGGACATTGGCCGGACGATTGTCTGACGCACAGACAAGACTGTCTGTGTCACCTCATTGAGAATGCGGCCATAGTGCCCTACGAACCCGTCATCGGAATGGAAGTCCACGTGGAACTGGCCACGGAGAGCAAGCTCTTCTGCGGCTGTTCCACTCGGTTCGGCGCGCCGCCGAACACCCAAGCCAGTTCGAGCGGAAGAACTACTATTACCCCGACCTGCCGAAGAACTATCAGATCAGCCAACTGCGCAGCAACCTGGGGACGAAGGGATGGCTGGAGATTCCGCTGGAGGGCGGGGTCAAGCGCATCGGCATCGACAACGTGCACCTCGAGGAAGACGCCGGCAAACTCCTGCACCCTGAGTTCGCCGCCGCCGACTACAGCCTCGTCGACCTGAACCGCACCGGCACGCCGCTCATCGAAATCGTCTCCGACCCCGACATGCGTTCGACCGAAGAGGCGATGTCATACATGCAGACGTTGCGCAACCTCCTCCTCTACATCGGCGTCAGCGACTGCAAGATGGAGGAGGGGCGCCTGCGCTTCGAGTGCAACGTCTCGGTGCGGCCCGCCGGCGCCGACGAATTGCGCACGAAGGTCGAGATCAAGAACCTCAATTCGATGAAGACCGCGATCAAGACCATCGAATACGAAGTCAAGCGCCAGACGAAGGTCTACGAGCAAGGCGGGAAGGTGGAACAGGAAACGCGCCTGTGGGACGAATCGGCCGCCGTCACCCGCGCCATGCGCTCCAAGGAAGGCGCGCACGATTACCGCTACTTCCCCGAGCCCGATCTGCCGTGGATGAGGATCAGCGAGGAGCGGCTGGTCGAGGCGCGGGCGGCGCTCCCCGAACTGCCGCGCGCGAAGAAGGCGCGCTTCATCGAGCAATACAGTTTGCCCGAGTATGACGCCGCGCTGCTGACCAGCTCGAAGCCGTTGGCCGATTATTACGAAGAGGCGGTCCGGCTGCACAACAACCCCAAGGCGCTGAGCAACTGGATCATGACTGAATTGCTGCGCGAGTTGAACGATCGCGGCGCCGAAGTCGAGGCCTGCCCGATCTCGGCGAAGCATTTGGCGGGGCTGGTCCGGCTGATCGACGACAACACGATCAACGTGCGCGCGGCCAAGGCCGTGTTCGCCGAGATGATGGAGTCGGGCGCGGCGCCGGAGGCGGTCGTTGAAGCCAAGGGCCTGCGCCAGTCGACCGACACGGGCGAGGTCGAGGCGTGGGTCGACGCGGCCATCGCGGCCAACCCCGCCGCCGCCGAAGACTTTCGCAACGGCAAGGACCGGGCCCTCGGCGCCATCGTCGGCCACGTCATGAAATCCAGCCGCGGCAAAGCCAACCCGCAAATGGTGAATGAGTTGGTGCGGACGAAGCTGCGGGGGACGTGAAAAGCGGATTGCGGGATCTGCGTGCTGGGGCTATGATATTCAGACAGGTGTCCAAGGAGTTCCTATAATCGTGTAGGACACCTAAACAGGAAAGGGGAATATCGCCGTGTCATTCGCCGTTGAAGTCGAATCGCCTCCGCTCCGAGAAGATGCGGCCGGCGCCCTGCGCGTCGGCGATTCACGCGTCCTTTTGGAAATGGTCGTTCGGGCGTTTCAGGATGGCGCGACCCCTGAGACGATCGTGCAGCGTTATTCCACGCTGTCGCTCTCCGACGTGTACGCCGTCATTGCCTACTACCTACGCCACCGGAGCGCGGTCGAGGAATATCTGTCCCACCGCGAGCGGAAAGCCGAGGAACTCCGGCGACGGATTGAGGAGCGCCAGGGCGACTTGAGCGATATCCGATCGCGCCTGCTCGCCCATCGACAGGCGTGAGGGCGACCCATGCTGCGGCTGCTGGCCGATGAGAACTTCAACGGCGACATCGTACGCGGGTTGTTGTTGCGCCAACCGGACCTCGACATCGTCCGCGTGCAGGACGTTGATCTTGCCAGTGTGGATGACCCGGGCATTCTGACCTGGGCTGCCGAAAACAACCGCATTGTTGTGGCTCACGATGGCGCGACCATGCCGGCGTTCGCCCACGAACGCCTGGTCGCGGGAAAGAGAATGCCGGGCGTCTTCATCATCAGCGATCGTTTGGCGGTCGGCCAGGCCATTGAGGAACTGCTGCTCATGAATGCGTGCTGCACGCAGGAAGAGTTCGACGGCCGCGTGCTCTATTTGCCTTTGTGAAGACTCACAGCGCGTTGCGATTCGCTGCCAAGTCCGTTAACTTCTATGGGGAATCCCGATGATTCGGATTAGTCTGACTCTGCTCCTGGCGTTGCGGTCCGTCGTCGCCGCGGCCCCTGATTCAAACGACGCGTTGACCACCGCGCCGCTGCATGCCCGCTACGTCGTCCTGGGATACCTGTGGAGCGACGGGCACTTCAGCGAGGGCAAGTGGCATTTCCGCAATCGCAATAAAGTGATCGCCGACCATTTCGCCGCGGCCGCCGAGGCCATCGGCGGCAAGGTGACGCGCGGGACGAAAGCGGATACAAAGAGCGCCGCGAAAGGCGCGACGAAGGGCGTGTTCTACACCGTTCAGGCGACGGGTCTGCCGGAGTCGGTCCCGCTGGACCGCGCGCCATTTGACGTGGAGAAGGCCACGCCCGACGATATCAGGGCCTTCTGCGCCGCCGTGATTGAGGGGGAGGGGAGCAAGGAGGGGATGGTGCTCGACGACCCCGACCGCCGGCATGCCGAAGCCATGGCGGACCTGCTCAAACGCCTTGGCGTGGAGACGCGGATCGAAGGCGCCAAGTTCGTCCGGCTCTACGCGGAAGAGGCGTCGTGGCCGATCATCCAGTCGTTCCCCTTCGTGGCCTACGGGCGCGTCCCCGGCGGCAAGCGCAGGTAGCGGCCGCTGGGAGCGCGGGTGTCCTCACCCGCTTCAATCATAGATTCATTCATTATTGAAGCGGGTGAGGACACCCGCGCTCCCAGGAACCGCTCATGTCCAATGAAAGGCAATTCGACATGACCCAACCCGGCGGAATGAAATTCTCGGAAACCACCTCGCGCTATTCGTACGCGCAACTGTTCACCCCCGAATCCGCGGGGCTGCAATGGCTCGGCTGCGGGCTGCACCGGTTGAAACCCGGCGGCCGTTCGCCGCATTGGGCGCACGCGCGCGAAGAGGCGCTTCTGTTCCACGTCTCCGATGCGCCCGTGACAGTCGAGGTCGATGGTCGGCCGTTCGTGATGAACCACTACGATTCGCTGTACATCCCTCTGGGAAAAGGCTATGCGATTCGATCCGACCAAGGCGGGGCGGCGCTCTACGAATTCACCGCGGCGGCCGAGAACGTTCATCCTGTCTATCATTCCAAGTGGGACGAGTTTCGGCGCGTCGAGAGCCGCATCCGGCGCTTGAAAGGCAAAGACGTCTACCTCATGTTCGACGTCTCGGAGAAGGCCGACAAACTGGTCGCCGGCTACACCTTCTTCCAGAAACGCCAGCGCGGCTGGCCGATTCACAACCATACCGATCAGGAAGAGTGCTACCTGTTCATCGACGGCCGCGGAGCGATGGAGGTTTTCCACACGGAAGAAGAGAAGACCTTCGTGACCAGCGTCGAAGCGGGCGACGCCGTCACCATCCCCTTCCTGGCCTACCACCCGCCCTTCTCGCAGGACGACGAGATGACCTTCATCTGGTGCATCGCCGGCGCGCGCTACTGGGTCGGCGACCGCTCCGCGGAGTTCCTGCGGGGCGAGGGGAAGGCCCTGACGACGTAGCCCGGACTCCTTCCATTGAGCCGCGGTTCCCGCCGGTTAAACCACGCCGTCCGCGTGAGCCGTGGAGTTCGTCGGCCGCGGTCGCTGTTTCCAGGCTTCTTCCTCTATTCTTCCCCCATTTCGACGCGGGAGGGGGCGGGGAGGAGGTCTTGTATGATTTTGAAGGCTTTGGGGCTGAGCCATCGAATGGCGGCGTGGCCGCCGTCGCCTTGAAGAAACTTGGGCGAACGCAGGTAGGCCGGCGAGGCGCCCGCGAGGCCGGGGCATTGCTTGCCGCCGGCGGCGTTCGCCAGTTGGTCCCAGGTGCGCCCGCCCGGAGCGGAGCGCTTGTAGTTGCGCTCCATGACCCCGATGCCCTGGCGCTCTTCCATCCAGAAGGCGAGAAAATGGAAACAGCCGCAGTTGGAGTGCGGATAGTCGCGCACCGAATGGAGGAACACGCGCTCGATTTTCCTGCCGGTCACTCGGCTCGCCGCCTGGTTGACGGAATCGTATTCGCCCCGGAGGGGATCGAGAGCCGTGCCGGCGGGGATGCCGGCGCGCAGGTCGACGTCCTGAATGTCGCGCCGCTTCCAGGGGTGGTAATTGATGCCGGCGCCGAACAAGGCGTTGGCGATGACCTGCTGCCGGTCGCGGCCGCACATGGGCCAGCGGTCCGGCGTGACGATGCAGGCGTGGGCGTGGCTGAAGGGCTGGCATTCGATGCAGTAGAAGAACTCGCGCGCGGTTTCGTCCGATTCGGCGGCCAACGCCGCGCGCCTCTGTTTCCGGAAAGCGTCGATCCGCGGGCGCAACCGGGCGGCCTCGTCGGCGGAGGCGACAACGCGGACGTGGATTCGCTCGAGGAACGGGAAGTTGAACCGCAGTCCCGCGGCGATGGCGCCGGCCAGACGGCTCGCCAGAATGGGCGCGTCCGCGGCGGCTTCGACGAAGAATTCGCCGGCGCTGGACTGGCGCGCGCGCTGCCCGGCGATCATGCCGATCATCGAGAGCGCCCTCTTCTCGAGGAAATCGCTGGCCGCGATGTCCAGACGCGGATCGCCGACGTCGACCAGGATCGCCAGCGCGCCCGCTCTCGAAAGGTCGTCCTGCGGCGGGAGATCGACGCCCTCCTGCGCCTCCGCGGGGCGCAGGACGAAGAAGGAATCCCCGCCGCCGACGCGCCGCGCCGGCTCGAACTTCTCTCCCGCGTTGGCGGGATTGCAGTAGGCCGGCAGGGAGACAACCGCCCCGTCAACGTCCTTAATGCGCAGGTTGGGGAATTTGGCGGCGGCCTCGACGATGGCCTCGGTCCCTTCCGCCCGAACGAAGCGCCCGTAGTCGAAGGGATAGTCCTTGGGCACGACGGCGGGCGCGCCCATCTTCATCAGGGCCAGCAGGAGCAACTCCTCGACGGGCGTCAACGGGCCGTCCGCGACGACGACGCCGGGCAGGTCGTTCTCCAGGAAATGGCCCATCTCGTGTGCGTCGCCGGGTGGGATCATCCCCCAAATCATGGCGTAGCGAACCATCAGCTGGAAGAAATAGACCGCGGCGGTTTCGCGCGGCCCCAGATCGACGACGCCCGGCTCCCCGCCCCGAAACGAATACTCCCTGGCCGGTTCGCGCGGACCGGGATCAGGCTGGCCTGCGCTGCGTTGGGCGAAAACCAGGAAGTCGCGCTCCTTGAAGGCCGCGGCCGCCGGCGCGTGATCCGCCGAACCGATCAGGCAGGCCCACCCCGCGCGCCACTTGGAGCCGGTGAAAACGTGCTGGCGCGCCTTGGCGTCGGTGATGAAATATCGCTCGCGATCCGGCGCCACGGATTCGATCGCTTCGGCCATCGCCATGGCGGTTTCGCAGAGGGCCGCCGCCCCGTTGAGCCGGATCGATTCCGCCTTCCGGCGAAGGCGTTCGACGTTCAGCGGCTCCCCGAAATACGCCAGCGCCGCCGGCTGGGGGTATTCGGAGCCGGCGAAATCGTTGGCGTTCGCGGGAAGCGCCGCGAGCAGTCGTTCGAAGCCCTCCGTGGGCTCGGGGTTTTCCGGTTTCGTGATGTCGACGAAATGCATGGCGTGCGCTTCCTTGAGCGGTTCGACCATCGCGGCGGGGAGTGGGGAGCGGGGCAGTATCGCGGCGTTGCGCTTGGAGTTCAAGACGGAAAGCGGAGTGGGCGACGGGGTGGACGACGGGGTGGACGACGGGGTGGACGACGGAGTGGAACGACTCGACTAGTTCGACAGGCTCACTACAGGTCGCTGGCGCTCGTCTCGTCTGCCTCGCCGGCGGGCCGACCGAAAAAGCTTGAATCTTCGGCCGTCCTTGCCGAGCTTATAGGCAATGAAACTGCGATGATCCGCGTGGAAAGGACAGAGGCCGCCTCGTGGTTCGACTTCGTTCATCAAAGCGCGAGAGCGGCCCCGGACCCCATGACGACCTTTGAAGACCTGTTGAAGAACGCCCCGGTCGTGGAATTGACGTCCAAGACCAAAGATGACGCGTTGCGCGAACTGGCCGAGGTGTTTCGCGCGGAGCCGAAGGTGGCCGACGTCGACCGGTTCCTGAAGGCCATTTTCGACCGGGAGAAGGTGATCAGCACGGGCATCGGCATCGGCGTGGCCGTGCCGCACGTGAAGATTCCGGAAGTCATCGATTTCGTGCTGGCGTTCGGGCGGCATCCCGGCGGTTTGGATTTCGATTCGCTGGACGAACAGCCGGTGCACCTGGTGGCCATGATCGCCGCCTCCGAGTCCCAGGCCGGCGAGTTCCTCAAGATGCTGGCGCGGCTGGTGCAGACCCTGCGCGCCAAGGACGTGCGCCGGCGGCTGTTGTTCGCCAAAGACGCCACGGCGTTTCGCGCCATCCTCCTGGAGCGCGCCGCGTCCCCTTCGTAACGGGCCCCGAGGGATCCATGAAACTCTACAGCCTCCTGACCGAGGATCAGGTTCTTCTGAACGTGCAATCGACGAGTCTCGAAGGGGCGCTCGACGAGATGCTCGCGCCGTTTCGGGAGCGCCTGGCCGCCATCGGCCTCGACTCGGTCAAGCAAAGCCTGCTGGAGCGCGAGCGCAAGACCTCGACGTCGATCATCGAAGGCGTCGCGCTGCCGCACGCCCGCGTCGACGGCTTGCAGGATCTCCTGCTGGCGCTGGGCGCGGCGGCGGAGGGGGTGGAGCCGGTCGGCGGCGGGCCGAATCGCCTTCACCTGATCTTCCTGATCCTGACGCCGCTGACGAAGAACACGCTGATGCTGCAAACGCTGGCGGCGGTGGCGCGGCTGTTGTCGAGCCCGAAGACGCGCCAGGCGCTGCGGACGGTCAAGACGCCGGGGCGGGCGTTGAAGATCATCGAGGAAAGCGGCGTGGACGTGAAAAAGACGTTGTGCGCCAACGACATCATGAATCCGGCCGACGAGGTGGCGCGCCCGGACATGCCGCTGGCGGCGGCGATGGAGTTGCTCGTTCAGGCCCCGGAAGACGGCGTGCCCGTGGTCAACGACGCGGGCGAGTTGATCGGCGAACTGGCGGCCAGCGACATCATCGCCATCGGCCTGCCGAAATACATGGACCTCATGGAGAACCCGGTGGTGCTCGGCAACCTCGAACCGTTCGAGCAGTTCTTCAAGAAGGAGCGCCACCTGAAGGTCGCCGACGTGGCGCGCAAAGAAGTCATGGACGTCGAGCCCGAGACGCCGGTCGTGCAGATCGCGCACCGGATGATCACGGAGCGGCGCCGGCGCTGCTACGTGGTGCGCGACGGGAAGCTGGTCGGCGCCCTGTCGCGCAAGGACATCGTGATCAAGGTGTTGATGCTGTAGCGCCGGCGGCGCGGGCGTTCCCGCCGGCGCGTTTTCCATTGGTCTTGCGCGCGCGGCGGCGTCAGGCCGGCTTCACGCAATAGTG
>JAPLSS010000162.1 GCA_026398515.1 Candidatus Sumerlaeota bacterium
AGGCCGCCGTCCCCGCGCCGATTGGCCCGTCGTACGCCGGCTTGTAGGGATCGATTTCCTTCAAGACGATCGGTTCAAGAATCTCGACCGGCTGCTTCATCTCGACGACGCCCGTAGCTTTCTCGTATCGCGGCGATTCAATCTGCACCCCCAACTCGCCCGGCGCCAGATCGGCGATTCGGAACCGGCCCAACGCGTCGGTGCGCGCGACGCCGTACGCCGTGCGCACGGGGACCTGGGTCAGCGGCGCGCCCTTTGGATCGACCACCGCGCCCTGGAGCATCAGCCGGCTCTCGGCGGCGCCTTCCGTTGAAGGGGCCGCGCCGAAAAGCAGCGTCCCGAATCTCTCCGGCGCGTGGAAGGAACCGCCCGTCAGCGCCCAGGCGGTCAGTTGCTTGGTCTCCTTTTCGGCGCGGCAGAAATTGGCCCTCCAGCGCGCGCCCTCTTTCGGCGCGGCCACGCCCAGGTCGTTGAACGGGATCTTGACCTCGACCGTCCAATCGTCGATGGCCACGTGGCCGGCGGCCTCGATGCCCTCGCCGCTCCACTCCTTGGGCTGTTTCGGCGCCGCCCATTCCTGATTGAAGAGGCCGCCGTTGGCGTTGGCCGCGATTTGGAAATACGGCGACTGGCCGCCCTCGGGCTGCAGGAAGATCTCCACGCAGTCGGCGGCGAGAATCTCGCGTCCCTTGCGCCCGGCGGGGCCGGGGCGCATCTTCTCCTCCTTGGCGAAAACGTCGAAGGCTGCATAGAGGTTCTGGTCGTCGCAGGCCACGCGGACCCACGCGCCGGATTCCGGCTCGCCGCCCGAGCGGGAATCGACGAACCGCCCCATCGGCACCGATTGCCAGGCCGGCTCATTGAGTTTTCCATCGATCGCGGGAGCTTCGACGATTCGTACGACGGAGAGCGTCTTGGTCAGGCGCTCCTGCGCGTTCTCATCGGCGGCCAGCGGGCGCAGCCGCGTCGTCGGCGCGGGGCGTTCGGCCGGCTTGTCCGTCATGAAGTCCGTGCGCGCGATGCACGAGAGGCGGACTTCGTCGATGCGGCCCGGAAAGCGGTATTGGCCGTCGCCGGGATTGGACCCGATGAAGAAGGGTTTCTCCGCCGATTCCGGCTGGCCGGGGTTTTCGGCTTCAGCCGCCGGCTGCCCATTGAGATAGAGACGCATGGTGTTGCCGTCGAACACGGCGGCCACGTGCGTCCAGGTCTGAACCGACAAGGGTGCGGCGATGGACTTCCACTGTCCGCTCCCGGCCGTCATATAGAAGGAAACCCGAGGCGCGCCCTTGGAGAGATTGAGGCCGAACGACGAGGGAAAGCCGATGATGCGCGCGGTCTTCTCCTCGGTCTCGCGCTCCAGCCATATCCAACACTCCAGGGTGAATTCGCCCGACGGCAACGCCTCGGACGGCAGGTTGGCCGACATCTGTCCGCCGGCGCCGGCGTCGTAGGCGCTTCCGAAGCGGCCTTCGGCGAGCGGGGGCTTTTCGCCGCCCTGAACCGAGGCGCCGAACGGCCCGGCGTCCGCGACCGGCGCCTGGTCGAAGCGCAGCAGCAGCGCCGTGGCCCAATCGGCGGCAGGGGGTTTGGGCCCGGCGGAATCTCCGGCCCACGCGCCAATGCGTAAGAGCGAGAATGATGCGGACAAGAGAGCAACGCGCTTGAGGAGATTCATCGAAGCCGCCTCCCGTTGGTTGTTGGAGCTGGCGTTTCTGGGCATCCCAAGGGCAGCATCAAGAAACCTCTCGCCGCCGAGACGCCGAGGCTCCACGGTTGGTCCTCTGCGTGTCCGCATCTCCGTGGCAAGACCCAGCAGCGTGCCGGCCGAATGTTCCGGCTAAGTCACATATTTCCAACTCTCTACGATCTCACCCAACGGCCGACCACCCGACTGCGCAGAAACGCCCCAAAAATCCCCTATATATGGAGGGTGTGCAGAGGCGCGTTGGTCGGCGATTCAAATCCAACTTCCGTCACACAGCGGCTTCGCTCGCCGGAAAAGCCAGCCGAATCGCTTGACAAGGCGCCGCCCCGGTTTCAGGTTTCATTGGAAGACTACAATGGGGCGTTGTCTACCCTAAAAGGCCTTTCCCGTGGCTCCGACCTTCCGCGAATTCCTTGAAAAGCTACGGCTTGCGGCGGACATCGTCGAGGTCGTCGGGCAATACGTGGAACTGAAGCAGGCCGGCAGCCGCTTCAAAGGCCTTTGCCCATTCCACCAGGAAAAGACCCCCTCCTTCACCGTCAGCCGCGACCGCCAGGCGTTCTATTGCTTCGGCTGCCACACCGGCGGCGACGCCATCGAGTTCATCAAGCGCGTGGAAAACCTTGAATGGCGCGACGCTGTCGAGGCGTTGGCAAAACGTTATCACATGGAGATGCCCCGTTTCGGCGGCAAGGAAGAGGATGAGCAGGACCGCAAGAAGCGCGAGGCCCTGCACGCCATCAACGCCTTCGCCGCCGAGTGGTTCGCCGAGCAACTGCGCCACCCGGCCCGCGGCAACGCGGCGCGCCAATACCTCGACCGCCGCGGCCTGGACGAGCCGACCCTCCGCAAGTTCGGCCTCGGCCTGGCGCCGAAGGGCTGGGACAATCTGCGCGACGCGGCCAAGGCGCGCGGCTTCTCCGAAGAAGCGGCGGCCGAAGCGGGCCTCTTGATTCGCAACGAAGCCCACCAGTCGTATTACGACCGCTTTCGCGAGCGGATCATGTTTCCCATCTGCGATTCGATGGGGCGGCCCATCGCGTTCGGCGGCCGCGTCTTCGCGCCGGAGGTCGACCCGAACGACGCCAAGTACATCAACTCGCCGGAAACCGCGCTCTACAAAAAGGGCCAGTGCCTCTACGCCTTCCACCTGGCCCGCGACGAGATGAAGGCCAAGGGCGAGGCGATCGTCCTCGAAGGCTACACCGACGTCATCGCCCTGCACCGCAACGGCTTCACCAACGCGGTGGCGAGCCTGGGGACCGCGCTGACGAGCGATCAGGCGCGCCTGTTGCGCCGCGTCTGCCGCAAGGTCGTTTTCCTCTATGACGACGACGAGGCCGGGCGCAACGCCATGATCCGCGGCACGGAGATCCTGCTGGCGCACGAGATGCAGGTCCGTTGCGTGGCGCTGAGCGAGGGCGAGGACCCCGATTCGTTCCTGCGCGGCCAGGGGCGCGAGGCGTTCGCGCAACGCCTGGGACAAGCGCAACCGTTTTTCGAGTACTTTTTGGCCCTCGCGCGGCGGCGATTCGATTTTCGGACGACCGAGGGCAGAACCGGGGCGAGCGATTTGCTGGCGCCTCTTGTCCGGGCGGTGCTCAACGACATCGAGGCGGAAGAATACGTTCAGCGCCTGGCCGAAGCGCTGCAACTGGCGCCGGAGGTCCTGCGCGCCCATCTGCGCCGCGGCGCGGCGGCGCCGCGCAGCCGCCCGGCGCCCGATTTGCGCGAGGCGCTGGCGGAAGCGCCGCGCGAACAGCCGCATCTGGCCGAACTGGCGTTGCTGCGAATCCTGATTGACGCTCCGGCGCTTCGCGATATACTCGATAGTTTTGAGCTTGAGTGGATGCAGGACGAGCGCGCCCGCGCCTGGATGCGGCGGATTCTGGAGCGCCCAAATCGCGGCCAAACCGATTGGCAAACCTTGCTCGAGGAGGGCGCCGACGACGAGGAGCGCAATTTCCTGCGCCAAGTAGCGTTGATGGACGTCGCCATTCCGAACGCCGAAAGCATGCTGCGCCAAACCGTCGCACGCCTGAAGAAGCGCTGGCACGAACGAAGGGCGCTGGCCATGGCGCAGGCGCTTCGCGGGACCACGGCGGACGAGGAGTTGGTGAACGACCGCCTGCGCGAGATTCATGATCTTCAGCGCGAGCGCCATGCGGTGACGCGAGAAATCATCGGCCCGCCGGAAGGGGCAAGAGAGTCGTAAGCGGCGGAGGCTTTCCAGCCAGTGCTTTCCTCGAGGACCGGGAAATCAGGGATTGGAGCAAGAACGAATAGCATCGGCGGAACGCAATGCACTTCGAGTTGGTCGGTCCAATCAAGGATGTCGAGGTTATCGCGATCGGTGGTAGAATCCGCGAAGTGATGCGCGTCAGCCAGCAGTACGGTCCGGCCCGCTGGAGGAAACTTAAAGGCATCGCGATGGTTCGTCTTCAAAACGACAGGGTGTGCCGCGCAGAGGTGCATTGGTACGAGGCACACGGCAAGGGCAAGAAGAAGATGAAGATTAAGAGAGTTCTGGGGTGAGCGCCATGAGTGAGACTCACGAGCGAAAGTTCGTCCTCTGCATCAGGAACGATGAATGTGAGGATCTGGAACTGCGAAAGGTTTACCAGTCGCTGCCGGACAAGAAGGCCTTGGAGGATGGTTATCTTCGCATCGTGGACGAATCGGGAGAGGACTACCTCTACCCGAAGTCGTATTTCGTTTCAGTAAGCCTGTCCCATCGGGCGCGGGAGAGGCTGCTGGCGACGCGATAGCGTGTAAGGCGAAAACACAGGCTGGAAAGCCTGCGCCACTCAATGTCTCGCACAACTTTTGCTCTTGCAGCGAATTGCGAGGAGCCGACTAAACCGCAACGGGAAGGAATACGTCTGGTCTGTAAGAGAGGGGCGGAACAAGAAGTCGTCTTGGCCGTGGACGCGACTCAAACAGGGAGCGTGACCTACATTGGAAACGGAAAAAGGGACCTATTTTGACGAATTGGTGGAACTCGGCAAGCGGCAGGGCCACTTGACCTACGCCGAGATCAATGCCCGCCTGCCGGACGGGTTTGGCGAGGCGGACATGGAAGACTTGCTCGACGAACTCGAAGAGCTGGAGATCGAGGTTCGCGACGAAGAGAAACCGGTCGACGAGGAGGTCAAGGAAGTCGAACCCGTCGAGCCGGAAATCAACCTGGCGCAATTGCAGGCGGAGCTGCGCGGCCAGGCCCAGGGCGAAACCGGGCGCATCGACGACCCGGTGCGCCTGTACCTCATGGAAATGGGCAAAGTGCCGCTGCTGACGCGCGAGGAGGAAGTCGCGCTGGCCAAGCGCATCGAGAAGGGGCGCCACCAGGTCTCCCACGCCATCTCGCGCGCCTCGGTCACCGCCGGCGAGTTGAAGAAGATCGCCTCGCGCATCGAATCCGGCGCGGTCAACCTGAACGACGTCCTGCGCGCGAACATCGACGAGACCGACCCCGAGCAGCACGAGTCCGCCGTCCGCCAGGTCCTGGCGCGCATCAACGACATCCTGGCGCTCTACGACAAAGTGGTCGAAGAGCTCGACGTGGCCGACGACCCGACCCTCTCGGAACGCCAGCGCAAGAGGTTGGACAAGCAGATCGAGGAGGACCGCCAGGGGATTTACGACCAACTGCTCAAGTTGGACCTGAACTTCTCGATCATCGAACAGTTGGCGGCGCGGATCCGCATCGTTTACCATAAGATCCTCGAGGCGCGCGACGAGATCCAGCAGGTCGTCCTCAAGACGATGGTCAGCGAAGAGGACCTGCGCCGCATCGTCAAGCGCACGAAAAAGGCCTCGGCCGAAGCCCGCGCCCTGAAGCGCAAGTATGGCCTGACGCTCGATCAGTTCATCAAGCTGGACAAGAAGGTGCGCAACGCCCAGCGCCTGATCAAGCGCATGGAGAAGGAAGTCGGCAACACCTTCAAGGAATTGGAGGTCATCGTCCGCCAGATCAACGAGGGCGAGCACGAGGCGCACGACGCCAAGATGAAGGTCGTCGAGGCCAACCTGCGGCTGGTCGTCTCCATCGCCAAGAAATACACCAACCGGGGCCTGCAGTTCCTCGATTTGATCCAGGAGGGGAACATCGGCCTGATGCGCGCGGTCGACAAGTTCGAATACCAGCGCGGCTACAAGTTCTCGACGTACGCCACCTGGTGGATTCGCCAGGCCGTCACCCGCGCCATCGCCGACCAGGCCCGGACGATCCGCATCCCGGTCCACATGATCGAGACGATCAACAAACTCTCCCGCGTGTCGCGCTACCTGGTGCAGGAACTGGGCCGCGAGCCGACGCCCGAGGAGATCTCGGAGAAGATGGGCCAGCCGATCGACAAGATCCGCCGCGTGTTCAAGATCGCGCAGCAGCCGATTTCACTGGAAACCCCCATCGGCGAGGACGGCGACAGCCACTTCGGCGATTTCATCGAGGACCAGGACGCCGTCTCGCCCGTGACCGCCACGGCCTACAAACTGATGCAGGAGAAGATCGAGGAGGTCCTGGAGACCCTGACCGACCGCGAGGAGAAGGTCCTGCGGCTGCGCTTCGGCATCGGCGGCAACGACTTCCCGCGCACGCTCGAAGAGGTCGGCACGATCTTCAACGTCACCCGCGAGCGCGTCCGCCAGATCGAGACCAAAGCCCTCAACAAGCTGCGCCACCCCAGCCGTCGCAAGAAGCTGATTGAGTTTATGGAGTAGGATTGGAATGGATAACGAGACCAGAGACTCCGCGAATCTTTTGAATGACCCGCAAGGGCCTTTGCATAATAAGTCCGTCTCTATATCTGATCTGAATTCCGATTCCTTTGACATGATTGAACCACTCCAAGTGGATATTGAGCATTATCCCGGCGAGGTCGTATCGAAAGTCTCGGAATTGGACCTTTGGGCGTCGGAAGCTACCGAGTCCGAGGCGCTTCTGGCAATCAAGAGCGCCATTTGCGATCTGTGGGAAGATCTCCAAGAGGAAGACGAGGCGAGGCTCGGCCAGCTTCCCCGGATGTGGAAACGTATTCTGAACAGGAAAATCCGCGCACGTGCCAAAGCTTAACGTCGACAAGCACGCCACCTCCAAAGCTCTCACGGATAAGCTGCGCCTGCGTTTTGGATCAGGGAAAGAGCGCAACGGGTGGTATGAGCTCGATGGGCGCAAGATTCTGCGGGTGACCATGCCGAAAGGACGGGGGCCTTTGCCCACGGGGACGGCGAACTCGATTCGAAATCAGGTCAAACTGACGGTCGAGGAATTTGGCGACCTCCTTCAATGTCCCCTGTCGGGAACGGACTACGAAGCGATCGTTCGAACCAAAATGGACACTGGCCGATTGTAGTGTCGCCGCGGGAATCTGGCGGGGATCCGCTGCCGGGCACAACCGGGCGCTTTGCCTGGCTCCACCGATCTGGTTCTCGCTTGAGATTGAAGCCATGAACGACGACGCTAAACGCATCCTCACGGGTTGGCAGGCCGAAACGCCGGAAGCCAAAGCACGCTGGTTCGCCTCGCTCGCCATGGAGGAGCGCGCTCGCGTCTTTTGCGAATATTACACGCTGGTCAAGTCGCTCAATCCCACGATCGCCGAGAGGAAAGATGCTCGATCAGCTGAAGCCGGTGTTCGCGTCCTTCGAAAGACATAAGGTCCGCTACCTGGTCATTGGAGGCGTGGCGGCCGTTCTGCACGGCGTGCCGCGATTGACGCTGGACCTCGACATCCTCATCGATCCCACGGAGGATAACGCCGCGCGCCTGCTGGAAGCCCTCAGGGAGGCGGGGTTCGGCACGGCGTTCCTTGTGGATCCCGCCGGCCTGCTCAAGCAGGAGATTACGGTTTTCAGCGATTTCGAGCGTATCGACGTTCAGACCCGGGCCCCAGGCATTTCCTTCGAACACGCCTGGCGCAACCGGATCCACTTCGATTATGGCGGCCAGAATCTCAATCTGGCGCATCGCGAAGATCTGATCGCCTCCAAGCGAGCCGCCGGCCGGCCCGTCGATCTCGAAGACGTCCGCTTGCTGGAGCAGGCCGGCGCGTAACCGCCGTTCTCGCCTCCCGCCCGCTGCCTCATATCGACGGCTTGAGCATCGATTGCATGTACGCCTCCTCCTACGCGTCACACGAGGCCATCCGGCGGGGCGGCAACGGCTTCCCGCGCACGCTCGAAGAGGTCGGCACGATCTTCAACGTCACTCGCGAGCGCGTGCGCCAGATCGAGACCAAGGCCCTCAACAAGCTGCGCCACCCCAGCCGGCGCAAGAAGCTGATTGAGTTTATGGAATAGGCGAGGAGGGAATTCAACCACGGCTGAACACGGATGAACGCCTTCATCGGTTATCCGTGTTCCGGCGTGGAGTCATGGTTCGCCGCCGCCGTGTTCGCGGCGCCACCGGCCAGGCGGGACGCCAACCACGGAGGCGAAAGCGTGCGAGAAGTGGACGGGGTCTCCCAACCCGCTGACGGCGGCAATCTCCTTGAGGGATAGAGAGGCGCCTTCGAGCAATTCCTTGGCCCGTTCGATCCGCAGGCGCCGGATTTCCTCGTGGATGGTGAAGCCCAGGCGCTCGTGAAAGCGCCGGCACAGGTGCTCGGAGGACCGTCGGACGGCTCGTGCCACGTCCTGGGCCGCAATGGGTTCGGCAAAGCGCTGGCGGATGTAACGAAGAGCGCCGCGGACGGCTTCATCCTCGATCGCCAGAAGCGTATCGGAGGACGTTCGCACGGCCACGCCCTTGGGCGGCACGACCACAGGCCGGGCGTCCCAGCTCCCGGCGCGCAGAAAACGGTCCAGCGCCGCCGCGGCCTCGAATCCGATCCGCTCCGCATCCAGATCGACGCTCGTCAGGGGCGGGCTGCTGGAGCGGCAAACCAGATCGTCGTTATTGGCGCCGACGATTCCGATGTCGTCCGGCACTTTCAGCCCGGCCTGTTGGCATGCCCTCTCCACCACCAACGCCCATTCGTCAGCGGGGGCAAACACCCCGGCGGGGCGGGGCAGCGACGCAAGCTGCCGCGCGAGGCCTTGGACGTGCTGCCCACGGCGCGTCAGGGCGGCGCCTGCGGCCTCGTCCTCGCCAATGGGCAAGGCATGGCATTGGGATCCGGCCCGGGCGCCTGTCGTCAGGAAGCCTTCCTGGCGCAACAGAGCCCAACGAATGGAATCATCCCCTGCGGTTGAAAAGCGTTCGAGCCCTGGAGGCAGGCAAAAGGCGAGATGACGGAAACCTTGTTGGAGCAAATGGAGCGCGGCCAAGCGGCCAACTTGAGCGTCGTCGGGGATGACCGTGGGAAAGCGCGAGACGAAACGATGTTGAAACGTGAAGACCATGGGCAACCGAAGAGCGACCAGGGCATCGGCCTCCCGTTCCGGGACGGTGCTTAGGACGATCAGGCCGGCGACACCGAGCCGGTGGAGTTCCTCCCGATCTACCAGGTCGATGGTTCCCTCGAAACGGGGATCGTTGACCAGCACTTCCCATGTCGGGCGCCCGCGCGCATATCGCAGCACTCCCAGGCAAGCCTGCTGACTGAGCGACCAGAGCGGCACGTTCTTGTCAACGCGGCTGAAGGCGGCTACGCGCACCCGCGCGGGGCCTTTTGCGGCGAGCCGGCGTCCCGGCCGCGGGTTATCGGATCGTTCGGATTTTCCCACGTCGAAAGCTCCCTGAGATTCCACTCAGACCGCCCGGATCAAGAACCGACAATAGAAAGTCAAAACTGGGCAATTGACCGTGTGGGCGCGCCCGGCGATACTCGACGAGCTTGTCCGAAGCGGACCAACCGGATACGCCCTTTCCGCGATTATAGGCGAATTCCGCGCAAGCGCACAAGTGAGTATTTTTCTCTGCCTCAACAGCGGAAAGAAGCGAGCCCGTTTCGGTTTGGGGCTCGATCAACCCACGGGAGAAAAGGAAAAATGAAAGAAAAAGCGAATCAATTTGTGATGATCGCACGGCTGAAGAAAGGGCTCTTGAGCGCCGGCTGGACCAGTCTTGCGAAGGCGGCGGCGGTTGCGGCCATCGCGTTCGCCTTTGCTTGGGGCGGAACGCCGGGGGCTTCGGCGGACACGCTTTTCCAGAGCAATTTCGAGGGATCCACCGTCCAAAGCCCCACCACGCTGGCCAATCTGAACCTGGGGACTCCGGTGGGAACGTGGTCCGGGTTCGACGATAGCCGACCGCTCGACGCCGCGCCAAGCACGGGCATTTGGCAGAATACCGCGGGAACCCTGCATGCCCTTCTCATGGACCGCGATCTGACGACTTCTCCTACCGGCTTCATCCTCAACGCCAACATGACCCAGCCGGCGAATCTGGCCGACGGGGTGACAGTGACCTTCAAGGCCGCGCCGCGCCGCACCGGCGACGCGACCCCGCTCAAGAACGCCGTGTATACCGGCTTGGACTCCGCTGGCAACATCTCCTTCCAGGTCCGCCTCTACGTCAGTGGCGCCCCCCGCGAGCCCGCGACCACGCAGGTGTTCCAGTACACCACCGATGGCACTTTGTCGGCCCCGAAGCCGAGGTCAAGGATGGCGCGACGAACATCGCCGACGGTGGAGGCCCGGTCGACTTCGGCAGCGCCGCGGTCGGAGCCCCCGCGCTGAGCAAGACCTTTACGGTCAATAACCTGGGAACGGCCGACTTGACGACCTCCCTCCTGACCGTCCCAACCGGCTACACAATCGCCGGGGCCCTGAGCGCCACCATTTCCGCGGGCGGCTCCGCCACCTTCACCGTCGAATTGCCGACGACGGCGGCCGGGGTCTTCAGCGGCGACATTTCCTTCGCTAACAACGATAGCGA
>JAPLSS010000406.1 GCA_026398515.1 Candidatus Sumerlaeota bacterium
ACGATGGAGATTGTTTTGCAGAACCTCGACGGCGTGGATGATCGCCAACTTCAAACCGGCTTCCTGACCGGCGAGGAATATCCCCTGTCCAACAAGATGCTCCCGCAGCGCCTCCTCTTTTGGCCGAAGTCGGAGCACTACGCGCTGATCTTCATGACCGCCGAGGACGGGCGCCCCGCCGCTCTTCAAGACTGCACAATCTATCGACTCCCCGCGGGCTTGCCCGCGGCGCCCGTCCGTCCGTTCCAGGGAAGCGTTCCGCCGCGCCGGATGGGGGTCTACTACGAGGACCCCGTCATTCCCAAGAACTACGGGAGGACCGCCGCGTTTCCCGGTTTCGCCGACACCATCGACCGCATGCTGGACTATATGGAATGGTTTGGACAGGACGAACTGATTTATCCGGTCGTTTGGTATCGCGGGCCGATCTACGAATCGGAGGTCGAGCCGTATTCGCCCATTCCCGGCACGCGGCCGCACCCCCTGGGCTATCCGCAATACCTGATGAAGCGCTTGGGCGCGCGCGGCATGGGGTTTCTGCCCGTCTTCGCCATTCATGAGTTCCCCAGCCTGACCTCCTTCGTGATCACGGACATGGAGCGCGTCGCGGCGGGCGACGAGACGATCATCAACGTCCGGCGCGACGACACGCTTTCGCTCCAGGGCCGCCATCCCGACGACCCCGACTTCAATCCGCTGGACCCGCGCGTTCAACAAAAGGTCAAGGACCTGGCGGCGGAGTTTCTCGATCTCTATGGAGACGAGCCGGCGCTTGAAGGGCTGATGCTGTTGGACGCCCGCCACAAACTGTTCCAGTTCGGCTCGGCCGACTCCGGCTACAACGACTGCAACCTGAAGCGGTTCCAGGACGACACGGGGACGCGCCTCCCCGTCGATCCGAAAGACCCAAAGCGCTTCAGCAAAGTTTATGAATGGCTGCGGGCGAACGCCTGGGAGACGTGGCTGGATTGGCGATGCGCGAAGATTCACGACTACTGCCAGGAGATCGCCGGCCTGCTGGCCGCGCGCCGTCCGGAGGCGAAATTGGTGATCGGCCTGTTGCCCCGGCTCGATAGCGCGGAAGAGTCGCAATACCTACCCAATGAAGTTTTCCTATCCACGATGATGCGCGAGGCGGGGATCGACGTGCGCTTGTTCCAGAAGGACAAGAACATCGAGTTTCACTATCTGCCTCGTTCGGGCAGCGTGCGCTGGCTGCGCGCGCGGGGGAAAGCAGCGGGACCCCCCGAGGACGCGCGGACCGAAGAGCAGGCGCCGGAAATGGTCGCGCCGCTCTTCCACACGTCCGGCGCGCTGTACACGCAATTTGATCGCTACTGGGAGAACGCCATCGGGGCCAACGAGCCGCTGGATTTCTCGCCGCTCATCGACAGGCCGGTTCAAGAGACGACGTGGCGCGTTTCGGCGATCAATCCCAACGCGAACTACGCCTTGGAAGACTACGCGGCGGGCCTCAACAACCTCGACGCGTTCGCGCTGGCCAAGGGCGGGTTCGTGAATGGGACGCTCGGCATGGAAGACTCCATCCAGCGCTTCGCCCGCGCGTTCCGGACGCTTCCCGCGGTCCGGTTCGACGACGTGGAAGGACTGAGCGACCCCGTGCGCGTCCGGGAACGCACGGTGGATGGGCGGCACTACATCTATGTCTTGAATCGCCTGCCCATCGCTCTCGATGCGGAACTCGAGGTGTCGGACGGGGAGACGTTCAGAAATCTGGTTTATCCTGGGATGCCGGTGAACGGCAACAAAGCGCATGTCGTGCTCGCGGCCTATGATCTGCAAACCTTTCGGAGCGATTCCGCGTCCTGCAAGGTCGTCGGGTGTCGCGCCGAGATTCCCGCTGCGTTCCGGCAAGAGTTCATGCAGTCGCTGGAGAACAAACTCGCCGAAGTGGAGAAGCGCCTGCAGGACCTGCGCGCCCGAGGAGAGGACGTCAGCGCTTCCGAGCCGTACCTGCGCTACGCGCACGAATGCCAGGCGAGCCAGCAATACGCTCGCCTCTATTTCCTCCTCCAGGAGGGATGGGCCAAGCCGCCGGAGACTCAGACGCAGGAGCCGCCGTCCGAGGCGCGCTCGAAGAAGAATTGGAGGAAGACCCGATAGGGAAGACTCGATCGTCGAAACAGGAGCGCGTCTTGTGGCGTGAATCCTCTTGTCCGCGCCACAAGAACGCCATCCGAGGAGCCGTGGCATGAGACCACTTCATCGCCCCTTGCGTGCAACGGATCGTGGAACGCGCCGCCCGGCCGTGTTGGCCTACAACACGCTCATCTGGCAACTGGAGGACGCGCGGTTCGAGCGGACCCTGACGATGCCTTCCGCCGACCAGCACGGCGTAAAATTCCGGCGGACGGACGCGGTCGTCACCGTGCTATGGGATTGGAAAGGCGCTTCGGACGTGAAGGTCAAAGGCCTGGATGAGGGCGCCAAACTCAGCGATATCTGGGGCAACCCCGCGGCGTTGCGGCCGCGCGACGGCGGCGCCGCGCTCCAGCTGAGCCAAAGCCCCGTCTACCTGGAGACGCGCGGCCCGGTTTCTATCGAGTGATTGTTTCGCCGGAGTCGAAGAGACCGGCGCGGGCGCCCGTTTTCCTTGACGCGGCTTCTACAAGGGTTCAGAGGCACAGGCGCGACCCAAATTCGCTGTCTGCATGGCGGCATTGGCAATGCGGATGGAAAGGATGGAGGTGAATGAAGCAGCCGACTCTCAAAACAATGGGGCAGCAATCCGGCCGTCGTTCATGGGCCGAACCGTGGAAGATCAAGATGGTCGAGCCGCTGCGCATGATCAGCCGCGCCGAACGGGAGACGGCGCTGATCGAGGCAGGGCACAATATGTTCCTTCTCAAGTCCGAAGATGTCTACATCGACCTGCTCACGGACAGCGGCACGAGCGCCATGAGCGACCGCCAGTGGGCCGGCATGATGCTCGGCGACGAGGCTTACGCCGGAAGCCGCAACTTCTACAACCTGGAAGCGGCGGTCCGCGCCTACTACGGCTACAAATACGTTGTGCCCACGCATCAAGGCCGCGGCGCGGAACACCTCCTCAGCCAGGCGGCCATCAAGCGCGGCCAGCACGTGCCGGGCAATATGTACTTCACGACCACCCGCCTGCATCAGGAGCTGGCGGGCGGCATCTTCGTGGATGTGATCATCGATGAGGCCCACGACTCCCAGAGCCTCTATCCGTTCAAGGGGAATGTGGACTTCGACAAGCTCGAGGCGCTCGTGGAACGCGAAGGCGCGGAGAACATCGCATACGTCAGTCTCGCCGGGACGGTGAACATGGCGGGCGGCCAGCCGGTGAGCATGGCGAACGCGAGGGCCTTGCGCGAATGGAGCGATCGCCATGGGATCAAAGTCTATCTCGACGCGACGCGCATGGTGGAGAACGCCTTCTTCATTCAGGAGCGCGAGGAAGGCTACGCCGACAAGCCGATCGCCGCGATTCTCAAGGAATTCTGCGGCTACACCGACGGCGCGTGGATGAGCGCCAAGAAAGACAACCTCGTCAACATCGGCGGGTGGTTGGCGGTGAACGATGAGGCGCTGTTCGACGAACTGCGCAACCAGGTCGTCGTGTTTGAGGGGTTGCACACCTATGGCGGCCTGGCCGGGCGGGATATGGAAGCCATCGCCATCGGCATCGCCGAGTCCGTTCAGGACGACCATGTGCGTTCGCGCATCGGCCAGGTGCGCTATCTGGGCGAACTGCTCACGGGGTGGGGGATTCCCATCGTCCTGCCGGTGGGCGGCCATGGCGTCTTCCTGGATGCCCGGCGCTTCTACCCCCACCTGCGGCAGGATCAGTTTCCCGCCCAGACTCTCGCCGCCGAACTGTATTTGGACTCGGGCGTCCGCTCCATGGAGCGGGGCATCGCCAGCGCCGGCCGCGACCCGAAAACCGGCGATCACTACTACCCCCAGCTGGAACTCACTCGTCTCACCATCCCGCGGCGGGTGTACACGCAAGCGCACATGGACGTCGTGGCGGAGTCGGTCCTGACCGTCTATCAAGCTCGTGAGCGCACCCGCGGCCTGAAGATGGTGTATGAGCCGAAATACCTGCGGTTCTTCCAGGCGCGATTCGAGCGGTTATGATCGCAGCGTTTTCCTGTATCGCGGAAACAATTAGGATTCTGGCTGTTTATCGCCGGACTGGCCGATATCTCCCTCCGCATTTTGAAGCGCTTTGCGCGAATCCGTTCCGTGAACGCCACCGTCTTGTTCTATACGGAGAGAGTTTCCCCCGCTAAATAACGCTTTGACGAGTATATCCTCATTAATTATCACCACCGGCTCATCATTTACGACAACTTTTGCTGCATGCTCAATCAAGGCACCCAAGTATCGTGTCAGGGTCCCAAGAGACTCTCCCAATTGCTCCCTGGACCCTTCGACGTTTGCTCCCAGATCCCGCATTTTCGCTGTAAGTTCGATGTGCTTGTCGAGAGCGTCATGAATCGCCGCGATCCCCCGTATTCTGCCTTCGTTCGTGTATTGGCGATGAAGGAATCCACCTACCTCCCTGATGATCCAGCCTATGAAACCGAGCACCGCTGTACTGCCCAGAACCGCTATATACTCACTGCCGGACTCGATCTTGAGAATTCGAAGCGGGAATTGGGCCTCTGAAACCTCCAGCATGAGACAACAATGTGAATACAGCTTCTGAACGGTCAGAATCTTCTCGGCGAACTCCCGCAGGTCACCCGACGACTCCAGTTCAAGGCTAAACGGCGCCTCGTCCTGTCCAGGCGAAACACACGGCGAGGCTTGCAGTGCATCTGCAAAGGCGCCTATCGTAGCAGTAACGTGAGAAAGCGCTGCCTGAGTAGCGCACCCGAGAAAGATGAGATCGATCGTGTCCTTGGGCGCCCGCTTGGACTGGTACCACTTGTTCAAACCTTCGTTGAAAACGCCTAGCGTGCGATCCAGCACTCCCGCCACTTCGGAGTTGGCGCCGAACCCAGAGCCAAAATGCTCCCGGAAGGTCTTGCGAAGGCTCTGAACATCGCCGAAAAGGCGGTCAGCCGGAACCTCAGCAAAAAGGTTACCTTTCTCATCGAGAGTGCGGCGCAGTTGGTCTGCAATGGGCGGTGCTTTGCTGGGAACGGCTACCATTTCGCCCAAGCGGGAGACCGTCTCTTCCCGTATCTGCACTACTCGATTGAGGAATTCCGAAAGGTGCTCTAACTGTTTAACATTTTCAAGCCACCTTTCGGCGGCGCGGATCAATTCATGGGCGACCATCTCATCATTCCTTCCATTCAGCGCACGGCGGCATTCCAAATAGGATAGTCACCTTGGGAGATGAATGTCAAGTTAGCATGAAACCGTGACAACCGCCAATTTCCGAATCGTTGTTCCATGGGCTAACGAAGAAGGGTTTTTGTCACCCTTTCCGATCCCCATTTCTCGGGTCTGCGGCCCGGCTTCGCAGCGTCAGCCGCGTCTTTCACCCGCCTTCCTTGTTTCGCGGCGATCCCGTCGCCGATTCGGCTGATTCGAGCAGCTTCCGCCGAGCCATTTGGATAGCGTGATGGAGCTGGCGCTCCAGCACGTTGCGTGGCGGCAGTTCGGTCAAGTATTCGGCGACGTGTATGTCCGATTGGCCCAATTCCAGGTATTCGATTTGCTCGCGTTTCTTCCCGGCGCACAGGATGATGCCCAGTGGCGGCTCTTCGCCGGCCTGACGTTCATTCCGGTCCAGCCAGCGCAGATACAGATCCATCTGGCCTTTGAATTCCGCCTTGAAATCGCCCAGTTTGAGATCAATGACGATCAGACGGCGCAGCGGGCGGTTGAAGAAAAGCAGATCGAGGTAGAAGTCGTCGGAGTCGATTTGGATGCGCTTCTGACGGGCGATGAAGGCGAACCCAGCGCCGAGTTCGAGGAGAAACGACTCGATCTCCCGCAGAATGGCGGCTTCCAGGTCCTTCTCCCCATAGGCGTTCTTCAGTCCGAGGAAATCAAGAACGTACGGGTCACGGAAGACAAGGTCAGGGGTCAGTCGGTCTTCCTCGCGCAGGGCCTTGAGTTCCTGCGCGATGAGACTCTCCGGCTTCTTCGACAGCGCGGTGCGCTCGTAGAGCATGGACTGGATCTTTTTCTCCAGCGTGCGGGTGCTCCACCGCTCGATGCGGCACATCTCGGCGTAGAAGTCGCGCTGGAGCGGGTCGTCGAGCGGGACAATGTGGAGAAAGTGGGTCCAGCCCAATTGTGTCATCAGTGCTGACACAATTCGACGGTCCGGGAAAACCTCTGCAAATCGGACCATACGGAAAAGATTCCGTTGTCCGAATCCGCGCCCGAACTCGGCCTCCAATTGTCGCGAGAGTGTGGCGACAATCTCTTCCCCGTATCCCGCCCGCTTCTCCTTCAGAATCTCCCGCCGGACGCGATCCCCGACCTGCCAGTGAAGCATGGTCAGTCCGGCATTCACCGCCCGCGCCAACTGGGCGCGGGTCGACAAGATCAGTTCCCTGACTTCGGCAAGCAGGGTGGAAGGCTCAGGCTTTGAGGGCAAAGACTGTCGAACAAAACCCGGCTTCCGGGTTCGCGGACTCTTCTTGTCATCTTTCTCGCTCGTGGTTTTCCGCTGTCTCATTCTTCATCTCCCGCCTCGGACTCCCGGCCCATCAATCGTCTGATGTCGCGGTTGGCGATGACAGAATAGGGTGACAGGAAGAGAGGTTGCTGTCACTGTCTTTGGAGGACCGGCGAGTACGGCTAGGAACCCATGAGAGAAAGGATCGCGCGCATGTCGATTGGATCCTTCACGATTCTGAGTCTGACCGCGGCGTTCGCGGGAGCGGTCATGGCGGCGCGGCGGGCGAAGGCTTTGCTCGAAGCGCGTTTCCGCGAGGACGATCGCTATACGCTGCGCTCGGAGGGAGACGATTTGCTGCTTTGCGGCGCCTCCCCGCGCGGGGCCGCGCGGATTCTTGCCATCCTGGCGGGACTCTGCCTCGCCTTTCATGCGCGTTCCGGCGGCGCGCAGATGGACGTGAACGCCGGCGCGTATCGGCTCCGGGTGGATTTCTCCGCCGGCGAATGGCAGGTCGACAACCCGGCCGGCGGGCGGTTGGTCGGCGGCGCGCCGCTGTTCATGCTGGATTTCGCCGACGGAACGACGATCAGCCCGAAGGAGATGCAGGTCCGCGTGGAGCCGGGCGAACCGCCGCACGCGACTTACGCGCACCCGCGGGCGGAGCTGGCGCTGCGGGTGAAGGCCGAACCCGACCGCGTGGTGTTCGAAGGCGAGGTCGCGTGCAAGGAAGGCGTCATGACGCGCGTGGCGATCCCCAAGCGGTTCGACTTGCTGGCCCAGCCGCGGACGCGCTTCCTGTGGCCGCGCGTGCTGGGCGTGGAGTTGAATGAATCCTTCCTGGCCTCGTCGCGCAAGTTGTTGACCGGCTACCCCGAAGCGTTCTGCGATTTCTGCGCCGCCGAGGTCGCCAAGACGCCCCTCTACTTCTACCGATGCGAGCCGGAGGAAAAGCCGCGTCCGAGCCAGCTGGCGATCCAGGGCGGCGATCCGCCGGTCTTCTGGCGCTCTTACACGACCTATATTCGCGCCGGCGAACGCTGGAAGGCGCCGGCGGTCGCGTGCCAAGTCGGGGGCGACCTGCGCGAGACACTTCTGCGCTACAAGAAGGAATGCGCCTTGGGCAAGCCGCTCGACCAGAAGATGACGCCGGAGTTCTTCGACCGCTGGTCGAAAATGGCCGAAGCGCGCGTCCCCTCGCCCGCCGACGGGGGCCTGCGAATGATGCGCGAACTGACCCGCCCCGCCGTCCTCTACATCACCGACTGGATGCTGGGCGGCTTCAACAAGATGTTCCCCGATTTCCTTCCACCCAACGCCAAATACGGCGGCGCGAAGGGCTTCAAGGAATTCGCCGGCGCCGTCCACGAGCAGGGACACCTGCTCCGGCCCTACGTGAACTTCACCTGGTGGAGCGAAGGATGGGAAGGCCGCGACGGCAAGCCCGCGGTGGACAGCCGGCCCGCGCCGTCGCTGGTCGAACACGGCGACGCGGCTTTGGCCATCGACCCGAAAACCCGTCAGACCATCAAGGAGGATTGGCACGGCTGCTACGGATACACTTCCTGTCCCGGCCATCCGTTGGTCATCGAGGCCGCCCGAACCACGCGCGACGCCTTGCTGGATGATTACAAAGTCGATTTCCTCTACCAGGATCAACTGGGCGCGCGGAAATGGATCCTGGACCTGAACCCGGCGCTGGAGAACCCGGCCGATTACGGCTGGGCGATGATGAACATCGGGCGCGAGGCCGCGGCGCGCTGCCCGATCGCCGTCGAATACGGAAACGATCGCGTCCTGGAATTCGCCGCGGCGCTCAACTACTGGGCGTTGCCTCCCCTCTCGCCGATCCACAACACCACCGGCCAGGCGCGCCCGCCGTGGGAGGAAGGGCAGGGCCGCTCGTTTCCCTATGCGTTATACCTGTCGAGCGGCGACGCCGCGCCGCAGGTCCTCGAATGCCTCGACCCGGCGTGGCTGGCCTGGTCCAACCTGCTCGGTTGTCGCGTCTCGGTGGGAACGCTGAGCGAGGCCATCCGCGAAGGGCCGGATCGCGAAGCCATCGCGTTCCTGCAGCAATTCGCCGAAGCCCTCGGCAAGAAGACGGGCGACGGCGCGCGGGCGGTCGGCGACCGGTTGCTGGACTTCGAATACCTCGCTCCGCGGGTGGCGCGCGCGAAGTTCGAGCGCCACGAGGTGATCGCCAACTTCAGCGACGCGCCCTGGCCGCTCGAAGGCGACTCCGCCGTGGCGCCCGACGGGTTCGACCTGCGCGCCGCCGACGGGTTCCGCGCGGGGCGCTACGTCGACCCGTCGGGAGCAAGCGTCCTGGCCATGCTCGAGCCGGACGCGACGGCGGCGTTGACGCTCGCGCCGGGCGGATTCGAGGTCCGCGTGGGCGGCCGCGTCCTGCGCGCCGATCCGCCGCCGGTCAAGAATGCCAACACCGCGCGGAGAACGGGATTGATCGACTTCGGCGCGGGATTGGGAGAGGCGCGACTCGGCGGCGTGACGGCGGACGATCTGGCCACGGCGTTCCGCGCGCTGGCGCCGGAGCGCATCGGTTCGCTCGATGCGTTGGATCAGGCGCTGAAAACCTGCCGGGTTTTAGTCAATGGCCAGAGCCAGTGCTTCCCGGTCGCCGATCCCGACGATTGGCCCGCCGCCGTCGGGCGGTTGCGAGCCTGGCTCCAGTCCGGCGGCGTTTGGGTGGAACTGGGGCGCTGTCCGCTGTGGAACATCGTCTCTCCGGACCCCAAGGCCGGCGCCAACGCCTGGCAAACGAGTATGATCGGAAAGGCCGGCTTCGAGAACCTTTACGGGGAACGTTGCTGGCTGTCGCGCCGTCCGAAGAACCCGCCTCAGCCAAAGCCGCTGCGCGTCACCGAGCGCGGGCGCGCCGTCTTCTCGCCGCAAGTCATTGGCGCGCTGGAATCGCAATCCGCCACCGTCACCCGCCCTCCCGCGGATTTCCCCCATGCCATCGCATTGTGCGAAAACGAGGACGGCCCTTATATCATGGTTCACGCGTCGGGCTATGGGGCCATCGCGCGCCTCGGCGGCGATCCCGTCGGCGCAGCCCCCGCGGCCCTGGCGGAAGCCGTGCCAGCGATGTTCGATGGAAAACTCGACGTGGGCGGCCCGGTATGGACCGCGCCCCTGTGCCGACGGGTCGAATGGGTTGCGCCGGACTGATGGACGGGGTGGCAGGAGTGGACGGGATGGACGGAATGGACAGGATGGACAGGATGGACGGGGTGGACGGAACCGAGGCCTTTATTTGTGTCCACTCCGTCCATTGTGTCCATCCTGTCCATCGCGTCCATTCCGTCCATTCGTGTTCATTGGTGTTCATTCGTGGGCGGCGGTTTGCTTTGTCTCCGGCCGCGGCCCCGCCAAGTCCGCAATCACCGAGCGGACCCAATTCGGCACGAGGTCGCCGTCCTGTTTCGTGGGGTAGATGCCGCGGCCTTCCAGGAAGCCGTTGAAGATGTCGAAGACGACGATCCGGCGGTTGGCGCAACGGCGGGCGAGGTCGTTCTCCTTGGCGAAGAACTCCTCGTTGTAGCCTTCCCAGACGTTCTCGGATTTGTGCATGCCCGGCGCAAGACCGACGATGAGCGGCAGGCCCGCGGCCTGGAGCGACTGGTAGTAGTCCGCGCGTTCGGGATAGAAGCGCGACAGGCCGATCAGCGGGTAGAACGCCAGGAACGACGCGCCCTGCTTCCACGCGTCGAATTCCTCGGGGCCGGGGAGGCGCAGTTTCCGGCGCGCCATGGTGAAGGCGACGCGCTCCCCGGTTTGCGCGGACAACTCCTCGGCGGCGCGGTCGAAGGCGGCGACGTACTCCCTGGCCTCGCCGGGTTTGCAGACCGGCGTTTCGTGGAGCATGACGGCGACGCGCGGCCGGCCCTCGCGATCGTAAAGGCGCAGGAGCGGGCCGCGCGGATAGATTCTGAGAATCTCGGCGGCCTGGGCTTTGAGCGTTTCGATGTATTGGTCGAGCGGCTCCTCGGGCGGCAGGACGATGCGCGGGATGAACGGCGCGACGAGCATGCCGTGGGCGGCGGCGCGTTCGATGGTTGTCGCGTAGTCGGCGGGGCCGTCGGGGAAATACAGGCCCTTGCGGCGCATCTGCCACCATTCGACGATGAGCAGGTTGATCCCCAATCCTTGCAAGTAACCGAACTGCTTGTCGAGTTTGGCGACGTCGATGGGCGCGCCCAAGTCGCCGAGCATGAAGGTCTCCAGCGGCAGGGGGTCGGCGGGCATGCGCTGATCGCCAAACCGTTCGGCCGGATTGAGCGCCTGGTTCATCCGCCCGACGAGGTAATGGGTTCCGAAGAGCCATCGCTCCTCGCGGCCGGGATTGGCCACGTCGCCTTGGGCGGCAAACGCCGAATTAGACACAAATAATGCAGAGAGCCCAGAGCAGCATAGCCGCAACCAAGTATTCACCACAAAGGCACGAAGGACACGAAGCAAAGAAACGGCGTTTCGGTTGCGGTTCTTCGTGCCCTTCGTGTCTTTGTGGTTCATCTTCTTGCCTGCTCGCGGTTCCGTTCCATCGGGTCCTCTACCGTTGATCTGAAATCACTTATGCAAAGAACCTCGCCGAAAAAACAAAATGATAGCCAATAGTAGTACAAAGATGGGCAACTGACAGTTTGTCTTCTTTGCGTTCTTTGCGGCCATTTTTCCGTTTCCTTCTTTATTGTTCTTCTTCAATGCCTTCTTCCGCCTTGCGCTTACGCTCATAGTCCTCGAAGGCGCGCTGGTTTTCCTCTTCGCAATGTGGGCACCACTCGCTGGTCATGAAGCCGGTGACCCAGCCGCTGCCGCGCAACTCCGGGTAGAAGCGCTCCTCCTGGAGGACCTTCTCGACGAGCAAGCGATAGGCCTCGCGCGCGGTGAAGTGCTCACAAATGTGAAACGCCACGCCGAACATCGCCATTTGCCCCAGCAGGACCTGGATCGTCTCCTCGGCCTGCTTCTCGGTCAGGTCGTCGGGGCGCGGGAGCGTCGAAGGCTTCTGAAACAGGAGAAGGAGCGGCTGGTCCCTGTCGCTGTCGAGGAGGGCGTCCATCAGTTCGGCGGAGCGCACGGCGTCGTTGTCCTCTTGCCCCGCGTTTGTCGAGGGGTCGTCTTCGTCCTCGCCGTGGCTTCCGCTCTCCTGCCCTGAGCCTGTCGAAGGGTGGATGGCGCGGTCGGTCTGGGCGGCTTGGGCGTCGAGTTGGCGTTGCAGGTCGTCGGGGACAAGATCATAGGGATCGTCCTGCGTCCGGGCCATGAACTCGCCTGCCTCGTCGAGCGAGGACAAGATCTCCTGGTGGATGTCGGCGCGGCCCTCGTCGTCGAGTTGGATCAAGGTGACGCCCAAGCCGGCGTCCTCGTCCTTGAACTCTGGGGGCTTCGGCTCAATCGGGTGGTCGGCCGAGACGCCTTCGATCCTGTGAAATTCGACGAACTCCAGGATCGGGTCGACGAATTCCAGGCAGATGCGCCCGTTCTGACTGAACCACTCGATGGTCAGGCAGCGCTTCCACTCCAGCGGCGGCATCTCGCCGGCCTTGGCGCGGTGGTAGAGTTCCGTGGCCGAGCAGGGCGCCCACTTGACCATGCGCGCGGCGGTGATCAAGCCCGTCGGGCCGATCTGATGCCACGCGAGCGATTTCAACTCGGGCGGGACCGCGGGCTTCTTCTTTCGGCCCTTCTGGACGGGCGGGGCGGGCTGCATGGGGTCGGGCCGCGTTTCAAAGCGGATGTGCCAGCCCGCCAGGTCGGGGGCGCAGTTGCCGGTCAGTTCAAACAACATCGGCCGGTCGCTGTCGCGCAGGACGAGATAGCCGTGCGTGGAGAACCGCTTGGTGTTGAACAGTTCGCCCGCGGCCACCCATTCGCTGAAACGGAACGACATGGTCATCCTCGAGGAGGGAGATGGCGAATCTTCCAATAGAGCAACGCCAGGACGGGCAGCGACAGCAGGAGCGACACCAGCAGCCCCTGGCGGCGGAAATGAAACTCGCGCAGGGCGTCTTTCGCCGTCTGCAACGGCTGGGCCGCCTGGCCTTTGGCCTCCTCGGCTTTGGCGGAAAAGACGCTCAGGTCGAAGGAATGGCTCAGCGTGCGCAGCTCCAGGAAGCTCTTGCGGAAATCCATGAGCGCGAACCGGCCGTCGGACACGTCCATGCCCAGCGTCTGCGCCTGGTCCAGGGCGCGTTCGGCTTGCTCGTTCAGGCCCGACAGTCCGCTGATCAACGCATACATCTTCTTGCCGGTTTGCCAGCCCGCGTCGTTCTGGCGATGGCATGCAATGCACACCGAATCGGCCCCCATGTCGAAAATCTCCGGGGTCGGCTTGGCGATGGCGTGGTGTCGATGGCAGACCACGCATTGCGGCAATCCTTGGGTGGCGAACGGTTTGGCGTGAGGGCTCTTCTCGAAGAGCTGGGCGTTCATCGCGTGGCAGAGGCCGCAGACGTGCGCCAGCGAATCGGCGCCCGGCGGCACGGCGCCATGGTTGCCGTGGCAGTTGTTGCACGCCGGGGCGGCCAGGTCCTCGTGTTGCAACAAGGCCTGGCCGTGGACGCTGGCGGCGTACTTCACATACTGGTCGGTCGGAATGGGATAGCCCGCCATGTAGACCGGGTCGCCGTGGCAGTGCGCGCACGTCCGGGGCACGTTCACCCGGTAGACGGTAGAGGACGGGTCGCTGGCGCCGCGGATGTTGTGGGCCGTATGGCACGAGGCGCACTGGGCCACCTTGCGCATGCCCATCTTGAGCAACTGGCCGTGGCGGCTCGTCCAATACTTCTCATATTGATCGACGCCCAGACTGGGATTGTAGGTGATCATGAATTGCGGACTGGAGTGGCAGCGGGCGCACAGGTCGGGGATCTGGAGGGGATCGGGACGGCCGACGAAGCCGGCCGAGGCGCCGTGGGCTTGCTGGGGGTCGGCGGTTCTCGGGTCGCCGCCATGGCAATCGGCGCACCCCAGGCCGGCCAAGGCGTGGCGGTCGTACGCCAGCCAGCGCGTCGGGGAGCTGAGGCGATCGTCGGTTTGCGCGGCATGGCAGGGGGCGCATTGGTCCGGGCCGAGGATTTGCGCGGGCGGCGGCGGGGGCGACTGGGAGCCCGCCGCGATGTTCCAGCCGGCCAGCAGGGCCGCCAGCAGAGGGACCCGAAATGCGGCGTCATTGCGAGACATAGCCAACCACCGTCAATAGAATCAGGCCCGTCACGGCCGCGACGCCGAAGAAGTCCAGCCAGCGGCGGCGCGGATCGCCTTCCACGGCGCGGTCGCAAAAGGGCAACAGGAACACCGCCAGGCCGGCGAACATCATGGCCAGGATTCCGACGCGCTCGCCGCTGATCGGGCCGATCCGCGCCGGCATCCATTTCAGAACTTGATACTGGGACAGGAAATACCATTCCGGCTTGATGCCGGCGGGCGCGGCGCCGAACGGGTCGGCCTTGTCGCCCAGTTCGGCGGGCCAAAACACGGCCACCGCCGCCACGGCGTTGAGGATCAGGAACCAAAGCAGCAGATCGCGAGCCAGGAAGTTCGGGAAAAACGGCATCGAGCGGCGCTGCTCCGGCGGCTGCTTGAGCCAGGCGGCCGGATGGCTCATCCCCTGCCGTTGAATCAGCAGCAGGTGGCCGCCCACAAGCAGGGTGGCCAGGCCCGGCAGGATGGCCACGTGCAGCCCGAAGAAGCGGCCCAGGGTGGCCCCGGTGACCTCCTCGCCCCCCCGCAGCACGGTCAGCAGAAACGTCCCGACGACCGGCAGCTGGCCCAGAATGTCGGTCCCGACTTTGGTGGCGAAGAACGCCCGCTGGTTCCAGGGAAGCAGGTAGCCGCTGAAGCCGAACGCGAACACCAAGCCCAGGAGGCCGAATCCGGTCGCCCACGTCAGCTCACGGGGGTTGCGGTAGGCGCGCAGGAAGAAGACGCTGAACAGGTGAATCATGACGCTGAGGATCAGCAGATTGGCCGACCAGGCGTGGAGGGAGCGGATGAGCCAGCCAAAATGGATTTTGGCCATGATGTTGTGGACGCTTTCGTAGGCCTGGTCGGCGGAGGGAACGTAATACATCAACAAAAGAACCCCGGTGACCACCTGGACGACGAACAGGAACAAGGCGATCCCGCCGAAGTAATAGAGGAACGACATGCCGGTGATCGGCACGTCCTTATGGCGGAGAAACTCGATCAACCCCGCGATCTGGTAGCGCCGGTCGAACCAGTCGAACAGCCGTTGAGCCCAGAGACGGCCCAGGCCGCCGGGGGCGTGGTCAGGCGAGCGAGACATAGACTTCGTTTCCTTTGAGTTTCACCTGCAGCGGGGTCAGGGGGCGCGGCGGCGGGCCGGAGATGTTGATCCCCTGCAGGTTGTAGCGCCCGTTGTGGCACGCGCACCAGATGACGCCCTCGTCCGGCTTGTATTGCACCGTGCACTGCAAATGCGTGCACACGGCGAGGAAGGCGCGCAGCTCCCCGGACGGGGTGCAGATGAGAATCCCCGGCTTGGCGCCCATGCGAAACAGCGTTCCGCTGTTCTTCTTGAAGTCCTTGACCTCGCCCACCCGGATGGTGCGCTGCTCCAGGGCGGGGCCTTCCGGCGGGAGCAGATAGCGAACGACGGGATAGACGACCGACCCCAGCCAGGTGAAGAAACTGACGCCCAGCAGGACATCGAGAATCCGCCGGCGAACCGAAGAAGGCGGATCGGTCGGCGCTTCGCCGGGGACGGAACGGTCATTCGGAACGGACATGGCGTCATCGCCTTCCGGGCCGGGACTCGGACGAGCCGGCGGCCCGCGGCGCGCTGGAAGGGGGCGCGACCGGCAAAGTGTTCGTCGTCTCGGCGGCAGTGAACAACGAGACAGGGCGCCCCTGCACGTTCGAAACAACGGCCTGAGCCAAGGGCTGATTCGGGTCGAGTTCCAGAGATCGAAGGGCCAGCGACCGGGCCTTGTCTCGATCGGAGATCACCCACGCCGCCCGGGCGGCTTCGGCCAACGCCTCGGGCGTCTTCGGACTCAGCGCCAAGCCTCTTTCATAATCGCCCAAGGCCTCCTCCCACAGGCCTTGGGCGGCCATGGCGCGGCCCATGCTGAAATACAGCGAGGCGCGCTCCCGCGGACTCATGCCCTCGGCGAGAGTTGGACTGGAGGCCAACGGCTCGATTTCCGGCCCGGCCCCCAGCGCCTCGAGCAGCCGGGCCTCCAACAGGGGATTCCAGGCGGGAAAGACGCGCACGATGACGCCCTGGGCATCGATCAGGTAAATCGTCGGGGAAACCAGCATCTGGTAGGCGCGAGCCGTCTCCCCCTCCGGATCGTGGGCGACCCGCCAAACCGGCCCCAGCTCGCCCGCGCTCTGTTCGGCCAGCTCCCGCGGAAGAGCGCCGACCCAAATCAGGATAGGCAGGCAGCGCTTGGGAAGGCGGGGCAGGCGCAGGGAAAGCCGGTTACACATTTGCAGGACCGGGCTGGTATAGGCTTGGTCGGCCCGCAGGAAAACCAGGAGGCGGTCGCCGGACTCCCGGCTCAGAGATAAAGGCGGACGGTAATCGAGGCTGGGGAGCTGGAAGTCGGGGGCCTTGACGCCCGGCTCCAAGTGGGCCCAGCTGGGAATGGGCGCATCAGCGAGAACGAACCCGGCCATCAGCAACAGCGCCCGCCCCAGACCAAGGCGCCGCGGCGCGGAATTGGGCCTCATGGCTCTTCGCCTCCGGGCGCGGAGAGTTCGACGGGATGCTGTCGGTCGTAGGACCGCGGCGCATGGCAGGCCGCCAGGCAGACCCCGCCGTCGGGGGTCTGCTGGTATTGGATCTTCAGCTTCCACTCCCCAAACGGCGTCCAATCGCGGATATGAAACGGCTCCTCGGAGGCGTGCTCATGGTGGCAGGCGCGGCAGGAGCGGCCCTTCTCCTGGTGGACGTGGACGTAATGCAAGTTGCGATCGCCGTTGCGGAAGCCGGTGGCCAGGGAAATCTCCTCCGCCGCGATGCGCGGGTCGTGGCAGCTGAAGCACAGGGCATACGCCCCTTCGGCGTACGGGGCGTAGAACCCCAGCGGAAAAGCCAGCTTGAGGAGGCGCGGATCATCGCTGCCATGGGTGGCGTGGCACGGCGTGCAATCCTGCTGGCGAATGGGGCCGTGCTGATAGCGTCCCTCGGCGAGTTCGGCGCCGACGTTGTCGAGGGTCCGGCCGTCCGCCGCCTGGATCGTTTGGCTGTGGCATTGGAGGCAGATGGGCATCGAGGGCCCCTTGAGCAGCTGGGTCGACTGGGCCCAGTGGGGGTCGTGGCACTGCGAGCAGGGCTTGCCTTCGATCATGGCGTGGTGCGGGTAGCGGGCCTGCTCCATTCGCGTCATGACGTCCTCGTGGCACTTGCGGCACAATTCTCCTTCGGTGGCGGGCAGGAACCCCCGCGCCATGCCTCCGTGAGGATCGTGGCATTGCCAACACGCGCCGCGGGCCGGCTCGTGGACCGAGACCGCGCGATCCATCCCCGTCTTGAAGTTGACGTGGCAGAACACGCACAGGTTCTCCGGCGGACGGGCCAGCAAGCCGGGATAGTCCGAGGTGTGCGAATCGTGGCACGCCTCGCATTCCTTCAACGCCACCGGGGCGTGGATAAACGACCGATTCTCCAGCAGGTCGGCGTGGCACCGCAGGCATAGATCGCCGGCCGAGTCGGCCTTCAGGAAAAAGCGGACTTTTCCTCCATGCGGATCATGGCATTCCGTGCATTGATCGCGGAACGGGGCATGGATGATCTTCCGGGACAGCGAGGCGTCTTTATGGCACTTCCCACACAACGCCAGAGTGGCCGGAATCGTCTCAAACCGATGAACCGGCGCCGTGGATGGCTGGGAGCCGCTGGCTCCGGCCTGCACGTGGCACTGGCCGCAGTCGTCTTCGATGACGGGCGAGTGCACGAATCTCTGGGTTTTCAGGACGTCATGGCACTCCGAGGCCGTGCAGGTCTTCCCGGCCATGTCAATCGGAGCGGCAGGGGCGGACGCGGCGGCAGAGGCGGAAGCAGCGGCAGGGGCGGACGCGGTCGGGCTGGCGGGATGATGCCCCAGCCCAAAGACGGCGGTCAGAACCAACGCCCCCCACGCGGCAGCCTTCCGCCGCTCGGTCGCCCGAGCTGAGAGTCCGTGCATGGCCGACTCTTGACTGTCGAATGGCTCTTCAGTTGCAAAGCACGTTTACTTTGGCAGAGGCATGGTCCGAAATCCACGTTTTTCCATCTCAATCGTCTGCATCGGTTTCCGCGACCACCGCCGAGCAGGCGCTTGCGCCGACCGAGCAGGCGCTTGCGCCAACCGTGTCGATCGGGCCAATGGATGGCGGGCGCAGGAAGAACGGGCGGCCGGCGCGCGCTTCGAATGGAACCAACAAACCGCTGATGTGCACGAATGCCACAATGCAAAGCCGTCATTCGTGGTTGAGACAGACCGAATGTTCTTGATAGTTCAATCAGGCTTCGACTACACGTAGCGGACGACAACGACTCATGGCGCTTCGCGGCGCCCGGAGACGCAGTAGCGAAGCGACTCTTTGCGTCCGCGTTGTTCACCTTTGGCCAGATTCGAATCGAAGGAGGCGCCCATGTCTCGCGCTCGGTTGGCTCTGGGAATCGTTTGGTTTGTCCTTCTCGTCAACGCCTTCGCGACGGACTATCCGCCGGCGGACCACGGCGGCGGCGATCTAACCCTGGCGAACGGCGACCGCATCTGGGGCGCGCACACGAACCTGGGTCATTTCACGATCCCTGGGTCGGCCACGGTCACGGTTCGCCCGTATGGGTCTGGCGTCGCCGGGAGCGGCCTGGTCCAAGTTCATGCCAACGATGTTGTGGTGGCGGGGGTTCTCGACGCCTCCGGCGCGGGCCACGCGGGCGGGGGCGGGAGTGGCGGGGGCGGCGGATCGGCCGCCGCCTACTTCGGCGGCGGTGGGGGGCTTGGGGCCAACGGAGGCGCGGCGGCCCGCGACGGCCAGGCCGGCGCCAAAGGATCGAATGGAGCGGTCGGCGTCAACTTGCCCGGCGGCGCCGGCGCCGCGGGGGGTGCCGGAGGCGGGGCCTATGCCGGCGTCGGCGGAACGGGAGGGGCAGGCGCGGCAAAGGCGTCCGGCGGAGCAGGCGTAGCCGGCGCCGACGGCGGCTACCTGGGCCTTTGTGTCAATGGCGATTTCTCCAGCGATGAAAGCGTCACAATGGGAAGCGGCGCCGGCGGCGGCGGGGGCGGAACCGGTGGCGGGAGCGATTCTTTCTCCTATGGCGGCGGCGGAGGCGGCGGCGGCGCGGGCGGCGCCGGAGGCGGATGCGTCATGTTGTTCGCCGCCACATCCATGAACCTGACGGGCGGGACAATCCGGACTGCCGGAGCGTTAGGCGGCGCCGGCCAGGCCGGATTGCCGGGGCACACAGACGACGGCTACAACCACGCCTACGGGGGCGACGGCGGCCTCGGCGGCGCGGCCGAACCCGCCGGCTCCGGCACGGGCGGCGCCGGCGGAGCGGGCATGGCCATTGTCGGCGGGGCGCGAAACGGCGGCGCCGGCGCAAAAGGCGGGAAGGGCGCCGGCGGGAGCATCCTGCTCAAGTGCGACAGCGCGGGGCGGATGAACCTGTCCAACGCGAACTTCGACGCTCGCGGCGGAAACGGTTTGTCGACCAACGGCGGCACGATCAAGATCTTCTACGTTCAATCGAAGACGGGAAGCTATATCGCGTACGGCGGGCGCGTCTACACGCACGGAGCCAATCTGCCCCATGTGTTGGTCGACAAGAACGCCCCCGGCCCCACCCGCAACGGCCAAAGCTGGGCAACGGCCTATGCCACCGTTCAGGCCGGGATCAACGCCGCGCCGGCGGCCAATGACGGCGTCTGGGTGGCCGACGGGACCTACGGGGAAGGAGTGACGCTAAAGGCCGGCGTGACGCTCTACGGCGGGTTCACCGGCTACGGCGGCCTGGAGGAGACGGCGCTCGATCAGCGCGATTGGGTGAAGAACGAGACGATCCTCGACGGCAGCCACGCCCTCAGCGGCGAACCAATAAACAACGTTGTCACGCTTGAGACGACCGGCGTTTCCGGCGTGGATGGGTTAACCATCACCGGCGGGCACGCCAGGGGCGCGATGTCCGTCGTCAGCTTCGGCGGGGGCATCTACTGCTACGATGTCGATCCCAGCTGCCAAATCCGCCATTGCCGCATCATCGGAAACAAAGCCGACATGTGGGGCGGCGGCGTTTATTGCCAGTCCGCTTCCCCCCTCATCGCCGACTGCGAGATCGTCGGCAACTCCGCGACGAACCCCCCGAACTCCCCTACGGGAGGCGGCATCGGCATCTTCTTTGGCGCCCCGACCCTGCTGCGCTGTGTCATCGCCAACAACCACGCGCTGAGCGAGGGAGGCATCAGCGCATCCCTGGCAACGCCGCGTTTCCTGCAGTGCTGGATCTCGGGCAACCTGGCGGACGGCGAGGCCGGAGGCGGGACAATTATGTCGTCCGGGATGGGAACGCAAATGGTCAACTGCATCGTGAGCGGGAACCGCAGCGTTCAAGCCAAAGGCGGCATCTATCACAGCAACGCGCTGGCTCTCTACCAGAACTGCGGATTTGCCGACAACTCGGCGGGCAGCCTGTGCGGCGGGTTGTACATGGACATCCCAGGCGCCACGATCTCCAACTGCACGTTCACCAGCAACACCCAGTGCGCAATCTACGAAGCCACCGGCTCCGACCCGACGGTGGCCAACTGCCTCTTCTTTGGCAATCCCGACACGGACTACAAGATGCAGAGCGGAGCGACCTACAAGGGCGCTTCTCAGATCAACGCCATTCCCGACGGCAAGGCCACCAGCAACGTCGACGGCGACCCGCGGTTCCGTATGGATCAGGCCGGACTGACGCATTCGGGCCATTGGACTGCCGCGCCAACCTATAGCGCAACCACGGCTCGCACGACCTTCACCGACGCCAACGCCAACCTGACGGTCGATGCGCTCAAGGGCCAGTTCATCAACCCCAACACCGGCCAGTCGATGCAGGCCTACGTCCTCCACAACACGGCGACGACCATCGAGGCGGCGGGGGACTGGTGGACGGCGCGCGTGGCCTCGGGCGACACGTGGCGCGAGATTGACTACCACCTCTTGTCAACGTCCGGCGCCATCGACCTGGGACGGGCCGCCGGCGCGCCGACTACGGACATGGACGGCGTCACGCGTCCGGTGGACTTTATCGGCCGCGGCGCTGACCACACCGGGACGGAATACGACATCGGCGCGTACGAGTATCCCTACTCCTACAACGCCGCGCGGGCGTGGACCGTGTACGAGTGAGAGACGGAGAGCCACAAATGGACGGGGTGGACGGAATGGACAGAAACGAAGATCTCCATTGTGTCCACCGGCAGTGGATCGGCGGGCATGCGCGGGTCGCTGAAGCGTTCGGCGGGATGGGGCGCCTGGGTCATCCGCCCGACGAGGTGGCGCGTTCCGAAGAGTCACTGCCCCTCGCGCCCGGCATTGGCCACCTCGCCCACCGCAGCAAAGACTGAATTGGCCGCAAAGAACGCAAAGATCACAAAGAAGACAACCCGCAGGCTGTTGTTCTTTGAGTTCTTTGCGTTCTTTGCGGCCAAAGTTTCTTCCATTTCCTTTCTATTCCTCCACGACCACCACCGTATCAATCGGGTCGGGCGCCGAGGCCGGGCCGGCGATAACGGTTCTGTCGCCTTCCGTGGAAATGGCCAACGGCTTGCGCGCGGGACCGGCGAGGAGCCAGGCGCTCTTGATCTTCGATGGCAGCCTTGGAATCGCGATGGCGCCGCCGGCGGGCCAGGCGAAGACGTGCAGATAGACCTTGCCCGGCGTGGCCGTCGAACGCAGCCTGTCGATCCCCTGCAACGGCCCGGGGCGCGTTCCATAGACCGACTCGCCATTGACCTTGAGCCACTCGCCCATCGCCAACAACCGCTCGACGCTGGGCTGAGGGATAATGCCTTCGGCGGTCGGGCCGACGTTCAGCAGGTAGTTGCCGCCCTTGCTCACGATGTCGACGAGTTTGCGGATCAGGTCCTCGGTCGACTTCCAGTTGTGGTCGTCGGTCTTGTAGCCCCAGGTGTCGTTGATCGTGGCCGGGGTCTCCCAATCCATCTCCACGCGCCCGTCGGGGATCTTGTTGTCGCCGGCCGAGGCGTAGTCGCCCTGCATGTTGCCGACGCGGCCGCTGACCAGGCAATCGGGCTGGAGTTGGTGGACGAGGTTCATGAGCGAGCGGCTCTGCTCGGCGCTGATGCTCTTCGGCGTGTCGAACCAGATGAGGGCGACCGGGCCGTAGTTCGTCAGGAGTTCGCGCAGGTGCGGCTTGACCGTGTCTTCGATGTACGAGGCGAAATCCTTCTTTGACTCGTCATAGTCCCAATCGTTGCCGTCGCCGTTGGGATGATGCCAGTCCTGGGTCTGCGAGTAGTAGAAGCCGAGGCGCACGCCCTGCTTGCGGCATTCCTGGGCCAGTTCCTTCAGCGCGTCGCGGCCGAAGGGGGTGGCGTCGACGACGTTGTAATTGTTCACCTTGTTCCCGAAGAGGCAGAAGCCGTCGTGGTGCTTCGAGGTGATGACGATGTATTTCTGTCCGGCCCGTTTCGCGACGGACACCCATTCGGCGGCGTTGAACTGGACCGGGTTGAACTGTTTGGCGAACCGCTCGTATTCCGCGACCGGGATCTTCAGGCGCTTCATGATCCATTCGCCGATGCCGGGGCTCTTCCGGCCGTTCCATTCGCCAGCGGGCACGGCGTACAGGCCCCAGTGGATGAACAGGCCGAACTTGGCTTCGCGCCACCAATCGAGGCGCGGGTCGCGGCGCGCGTCGTCGCGTTGCTTGGCTACGTCGCGGATGGCTTCGGGTTGGGACATGGGTCAAACTCCTTTCGTATGCGACGCCACGGCGTCGGTTTGGAGAAAACATCCAAATGCCATAGGACACTGATTGGCCTTCAAAGACGTGCAATCTTGCATTTGGAATGCAAGATTGCACGGAGCAGCTTTGACGCTCCGCGTTGCCGCCTTGCCCAAGACGGCGCCCGGGATAGACCAAAGGCCCTCACCCGAACCTATTCCTCGTCTTCGGCTCCGCGGCGGGGAGCGGCGGATTTCGCCCGGTCGCGCGGACGCGTTTTGCCTTCGGCCGATTTGGCCGGGGCCTTTCCCGTTTTGCCGCCGGGCGCCTTTGCGGCGGGGCGGCTGGCCGGGCGCGCCGCGGGACGGCTGGCCGGCTGCGTCACCACGCCGCCCTTGATCAGATCGGCGACGGCGTCCTGGGTTCTCTCCAGATGCGCCATCAGAAGCGCGTGCATCTCGTCGCGCAGCGCCTGCGCCTGGGGCTCGGCGCCGAGGTCGCGCATCTCGTTGGGGTCGTTCTGCAGGTCGAACAGTTCGCGCCGGCCATCGCTGAAAATCGAGTATTTCGCCTTCTTCGTGCGAACCATGCGGCCCCACGCGCCTCGACCCGCCCCGCCCCGCTCGCAAAAGGCGGCGTCGGGAGTCGCGCATGTCCCGGTCTCAATGGCGGGACGCAAACTGTGCCCTTGCACGCCTTCGGGAATGGGCGCGCCGGCGAAATCGAGCAGCGTCGGCGCCACGTTCGCGCCATCCGTGGCGCACTCCGAAACGGCGCCGGGTTTGATGCCGGCGGGATAGCGCAGGATGAACGGAACGCGCAGGACCTCCTCGAAGAAGCCGGGGGCGATCTTCCCCACCATGCCGTGTGCGGCCTGCAGGTCGCCGTGGTCGCTCGTGTAGAGGACCAGCGTGTCCTGCTCCAGCCCCAGGCGATTCAGCGCCTCGAGGATGCGCCCGACGCACGCGTCGATCATC
>JAPLSS010000347.1 GCA_026398515.1 Candidatus Sumerlaeota bacterium
GCGGGTGAGGCCACCCGCGCTCCCGGGAACCGCGCAAGGAACATGATGCCCATGAGCGACAACGGCTTGATCCTCCAAGTCGAGAACCTGGTGAAATACTTCCCGGTGACGGCGGGCATGTTCGGACGCGTCGTGGCCAACGTGCAGGCGGTCGACGGCGTCTCCTTCGACATCGGCAAGGGCGAGACGCTGGGGCTGGTCGGCGAATCCGGCTGCGGCAAGACGACCGCCGGGCGGACGTTGCTGCGCCTCATCGAGCCGACGGCCGGGCGGATCGTATTCGACGGAACGGACATCACCGGCCTCTCGCCGCGCGCGCTGCGTCCCTACCGGCGCGACATGCAAATCATCTTTCAGGACCCATTCAGTTCGCTCAACCCGCGCATGACCGTGCGCGACATCGTCGGCGAGGCGCTGGCGGTGCACGGCGTGGCGCGCGGGCGGGCGTTGCAGCAGCGCGTCCTGCAACTGATGGACAAGGTCGGGCTGCCGGGGGCGTGGGTCCATCGCTACCCGCACGAGTTCTCCGGCGGCCAGCGCCAGCGGATCGGCATCGCGCGCGCCATCGCCCTCGACCCGAAGTTCATCGTGTGCGACGAGCCGGTCTCGGCGCTCGACGTGTCGATCCAGGCGCAGGTGATCAACCTGCTGATCGACCTGCGCAACGAGATGGGCCTGTCGTACCTGTTCATCGCCCACGACCTGGCGGTGGTGAAACACATCTCGAACCGCATCGCCGTCATGTATCTCGGGCAGATCGTCGAGACGGCGCGGTCGGCCACGCTCTTCGCCGAAGCCGCGCACCCTTACACGCTGGCGCTCCTGTCGGCGATCCCCGTGCCCGATCCCGAACGCCAGCGCCAACGCATCGTGCTCGAGGGCGACGTGCCGACCCCGCTCCATCCGCCCGCCGGCTGCCGTTTCCACACGCGCTGTCCGGCGGCGATGGAGATCTGCCACTTGGAAGAGCCGCGAGCGGTTGAACTGGGCGGCGGGCATTGGGCGAAATGCGTGCATTGTTACGACTGCGGCGCGCCGGGCGAGGGATGGCGCGAGCGCGCGATGAAGCGCATGGACGAAGCGATCGCCGCCAACCGCGCCCGCACAAGGAATGCCGCCCCGGAAGCCGCGCCGCCGCCAACGGCCTCAACTGCGTCTCTTTCGCTGCCATCGCCTTCGTCGCTCACGCCGCCCACGGTGCCGGGAACGCCGCCGGCCAAGACGCGCCGGCGCATTGAGGACGAATCAACCTTCCTGCGCGCGGTGGGATGGGGCGGATTGGCGTTGGGCGCGGCGCTCATGCTCCTCGGAAATCTAGCCACCGGCTTTCTCATCGCGCTGGCCGCGTTCGGCTTTCTGCTCCTGCCCTCCGCGCGCGACAAAGCGGCGGCGGCGATCATCGCCCTCTTCGTTATCCTTCCGTCGCTCGTGGGCGGGGCGGAGTGGATCAAATACTCGAAGGTCCGCGAAGCCCGAACGGAGCTGGCCCGCCTCGCCGAACAAATCGATCAAGCGCAACAAACCACCGGCGAGTTTCCCGCGACCCTCGACTCCCTGGGCTGGCGGCTCTACGAAGTCTTCCGCGACGGCAAACCGCAGGACCCCTGG
>JAPLSS010000507.1 GCA_026398515.1 Candidatus Sumerlaeota bacterium
CCCGCCTTCAGGCGGAATGCTGCAAACCGGGTTGAGGCAAGGCCTCTTGGATTCCGCCTGAAGGCGGGACTCCATACTCCCGATTTCCGGAGCAGTCATTCCCCATTCTCGCTCTTCGGCGACGCGGTATGCATCAAGATAACGACCGGCGTTTCCCGTGGCGTAGGCTTTCCAGCTCGCTCACTATTGATTGCGGGTTCCTTGCCGCACAGGCTGGAAAGCCTACGCCACGAAAAGCGCCATCCCCTCAACTTCGCGGTTACTTCCGCGATGAACGCTTCAATCCCCACGCGCGCACGACGCGTTCGCGAAACTCCTCTGGCGGCGACGCGGCCATTGACTCTCTCGCCCGCGACGCCCGCTCGAGCGCGAGGCCGAAGAGATCGCGCCATTCGGATTCATACTTTAGCAACAACGAGAGATCGCTTGCGAGGACCGCTTTGGCTGCTGCGCGCCCGGCCATCTCGCCGCACGCCACTGCGCTGCAGAGGCCCGCGCCGGTCAGCGGGTTGGTCTGCCCCGCCGCGTCGCCGACGAGCAGGAAGCGCCCGGCGACCGTTCGCTCCGGCGGCCCGCCGACTGGAATCGGCCCGGTGACGACGCCCAGAGGCCGCGCGTGCGCCGCAGCTGGCGCCGGGGATTCGTCCATCTTGTCCATCCCGTCCATTCCGTCCATTCCGTCCGTCCGGACCCGCTCCACCCCGCCACCCCGCGCCCATCCCGCCGCGCGCCGCTCGACAAACTGATCCAGCATTCGCCTCAATCCGCTCGCGCTCGCCCCATCCAAGGCCAGCCCGACGCCGACGCTCTCCTCATGCGGAAACACCCAGGCGTACCCCGCGCCGTAGGCATGCGAGAAATGGATTTGCGGCGCGGGCAACGGCGGCTTGGCCGGCAGGTCGTATTCCAGTCCAAGCGCCAGCGGATTCGGCGGCAACCCCATTGCTTTGCGCACGAGGGACGTTGGCCCGTCGGCGCCGATGACGACTTCCGCGCGCAGCGCAGCGCCTTCCCCCGCCGCTTCGACCAGCAGTTCGCCGCCTTCCCGGACTTCCACCACTCGCGCGGGTTGCAGGCATTCCACGCCGGCGACTTTCGCGCCTTCGGCCAACAACCGCTCTTGCGCGTCGCGTTTCAGGATGAACCCCGGCGCGGCCGGCGCGGCCAGCCGTTCGCCGTCGAGATACAGTTCAAGCGTTTCCACCCGCGCTCGAACGACGATCTTGGGAAGCAAGCGCCCGATCAGGCGCGGCACGTACCCCGCGCACTGCACGGGGCGGCCCCACGCGCGTTTGCGTTCGATGATGATGATCGAGCGCGCGCCGGCTTCGGCCGCCGCCAGCGCCGCCGCCAGCCCCGCCGGCCCCCCGCCGACGATAGCGACTTGATAGCGTTGAGGGTCGGCCATCGTTCATCACCCAAGTCGCGTAATCGTCCTGCCCCCAAATCATCCTGCTCCCAAATCGTCCTGCCTGGAAATCGTTCCATTTGGCCACAGCAAATAAGGCAGGACGATTCAGGGGCAGGACAATTAACGACCACAAGTCTCTCACTTCGCCACTACAATCTCCGGCTCGATCACGATATCGCACTTCACCGAATTGCTCACCAGGCAGTTGCGCTCCGCGCCGTGCAACAGGCGTTTGGCCTTCTGCGTCGCGCGCTGATCGGCGACTTCGATGCGCGGATAGATCAGGATCTTCGTAAACCGCGCCTTGCCCTCGATGTAGTGAATATGCCCCTCGGCGCGGCTTTTGTAAGAGAGAAATCGAAACTCGCCGCGATCGGCGAAGTAGAGGAACGTCATCATCAGGCACAGTTCCACCGCGCCGACGAAAAACTCCTCTGGCGACCACAGGCGCGTATCGCCCTGCGGCCAGAACGGCGGCGGGCACGTCGCCGCCACGTCCGTCTTCCGCGGCGAACGAATCACCCCCTCGTGGCTTTGCGTCCATTCAACGGAGGTGGTGAAGAGGATAGGGGGATCGGACATGGCTTACCTCATTCCTTGAAGTTCGCAGCGCGACCTTCAGGTCGTACAAAACGCTTGGAACCCTCAAGCCGCTACGACCTGAAGGTCGCACTCCGCCTCGAGAGTGGCTTTGGCGATGGCGAGTTGCTGCCAGAAGTCGGAGTCGTCGAGGCGGGCCAGAAGCTGGCCCGTGGTCACCGTGTCATTCTGGTCGACGGTCAGCTCTACCAGGCGGCCCTGGATCTTCGGGATGATCGTCGCCTTGGTATGAGCCATCAACGTCCCGGAGCCCAGGATTTCCGCCTGGACGGGACCCGTCTTGACCGCCGCCCCCGACACTGTCAGCGGCGCCCATCGCATCCAGTAAAAGACGGCCGCGGCAATCGCCGCGACGACAGCCGCGCGGAGGGTGTAGCGAAGAGTGGCTCTCATGCTTCGATGGCTCAATTCGCCGACGTGAAGTCGCTGGCGCGGAAAATGTCGCCCTGGCTGATTGTGCCGTTGCTGGGATCGTACAGCGTGTACCGATAGCCCGGCATGCCGCCATAGAACAGCTCTTCGGAGTATCCGGGATAGAAGAAAATGGGGTCGATGTCAGGCCGCCGGTCCGGCCCGTCGCTGGCCAGGGCCCAGCGCGTCGCCCCATCGATCGGCATGGCGCCGTACGCATAGTCGCCCGGCCGCCGGGGGCCGTAATCGGCGGAGTCCACAGGGACGAACGGGTCGCGCGGAACGCTGGTCAGATAGGCCACGGGGGTCGTCAATGGGCGAAAGCCTTTGAAGGCGGGCCCCAGCCCCATCGGAATGGGCGGGTAGTGCTTGTACTCGACGGCGTACGCTTCCAGCGCCATGGCAATCGTCCGCAAGTCGCTCTTGACGCGGGCCGTCTTGGCGCGCGTCTGCGCTTCCAGGAGATTGGGAACGGCAATGGCGGCCAGAATGGCGATGATGGCGACCACGATGAGGAGTTCGATCAGCGTGAACCCAAGGGGTTTGCGTGCGGTCATGAGAGAGACCTCCATGCGGCTGGTGTTGGCGGAAACCACGAAGAAGACGGCGAACGAGATCGGTTCGCGGCGGCTCGCGTCACGGCGCCTTCTTGCCTTGCCCTTGGCCTTCGCCCGCGCCCCAGAACTCGCCCCCTTGCTCGTAGCGCCGCTCCATCCGCTCCTTGAGTTCCTGGTAGCCTTGCGGGCTGAGGTAGCGTTTGCTTTCCGCGAGCTTCTGCTGCATGCGCTGGGAGCGGCCTCCATCGAATTTCGCCAACTGCTCCGACGTCAAGATGCGGGCCATTTGCTCCCGGCGCTGCCCCGGTCCGGCGTCGGGCTGCGGCGGCCCCAGAGCCTCGATCTGGCGTTTCTGCTCTTCGGACAGGTTGAGCTGGTTCATCATGCCGGCCATGCGTTCCTCGCGCTCTTCAGGCGAAGGCGGGCCGAACGCCGGTTGGCTGGCCGAAGTTTGTGCTTCGTCGGCCGGCAGACCCCTGCGATACGGGGTCAGCCGGTTCCAGGCGTACCAGGCGAGCAGGATGACCGCGCACGCCAGAGCTACAATCGCCAGATTGCGACGGGAATAAGCTCCCTCATTCCCACGACTCGCGCCGCTCATGGTCCGCCTCCACCAAAGAATCGATTTCAGACGATCTCCCCGAGGGCCTGCGCATCGCCCCGGCCGACGGCCCGCATGAGGCCCCCATCGTCGGGCATAGTCCCGGCCATCGCGATTCCAATCGCGGCTTGGGCGACGAATCCCCCAAGGCCTGTAGAGGCCACGCCGGGCGCTGGCCGCCCGCGTGGCCAACGCTCCTCTACTTGCCCTTCTTCGTTCCAACGCAGGGGTGGCCTTTCTCGCCGCCGTGGCATTTCTCAATCCGCGCCGGCGAGCACTTCCGGGGCTTGCCCCGCAGTTCCTTCGGCTTCTGACACTTGCCCTTCTGATCGCACACGGAACGCCTCCAAGTGATTAAGTATATGCGCAAACGCCTTAACAATAGGCCTCAAAATCACTCATGATCGGCCTTCAGGACGGATTCCGCCATTTCTCTCCATGTCGCCAAGGTGCGCGGGTTAAGGCGATAATGGACGTAGTAGCCATCCTTGTTCGCCTCCACCAAATCCAGATCCCGCATCGCCCGCAGGTGTTGCGACACGGCCGCCGCGGAGATCCCCAAGCGCGAAGCCAGGGCGTTCACACACAGGTTTCTTCCCTTGAGCAGTTGCACAATCCGGATGCGCGTGTCCACGGACAGCGCCTTGAAGACCCGGGCCAGCTTCTGGGATTGCTTCATGACACGGCCAATCCTTTTAAGCATCTGCTTGAATACTTGATTGACTCCTTCCGATTGTCAAGCCCAAAGCGGCGCCAGGCGCATCCAGTAGAAAACGACCGCTGCGACCGCCGCGCGGATTTCGCTTTTCATACCTCACTCTTTTTGTCCGACGATTCCATAGTGGTATGGCGGCAGATCCACGTGCGCGACCTCGATCCGGAAACGCTCCTCCGCCATCCATCTTCGGCAGTCTTCCGGGCGGGGGCGAATCGCCATCGAGGGGCCTCGAGGGGTTTCGGGATCGTAGTTCCAGTGCATGACGGCCACCTTGCCGCCATCCGCGAGAATACGGTGCGCCTCGCGCAGCAATTGCCGAGGGTCGTCGGCATGCAAGATGTTGAACAGCATGACATAATCAACGAGCGAATCCGCCAGCCCGGCGCCCTCGGATATGAAGTCCCGCAGATACAATCGGACGTTGGAGAGCCGGGCTTTTTCGGCCTTGTTCCGGGTAATTTCAATCATGCGCGGCTGGAATGGTGAATGTTCCGTACCCGCAGCCAAAATCGACCGCATTGGACATGCCGGCCGTCAGGCCCAAAAGCGTAAGGACGCGGTCGGGGTCAAAGAACCCTTGCCACATCTCCTCGTCCGGCATGCCACTCTCGCGCACTTTCATAGAATGACGCCGACTTTCAATGGGTTTCCCCTCCTCATTCCTTCCCGCTCCGCTGGCAGCAGCATTGCCCATGCCTCGACCCGCCGCGGTGGCGGCTTTGCCCCCGGCCACAGGCGCCGCCCTTCCCCCGGTCTTCCGGCGAGCGATGAACATCGCCGCTCTTGCACGACGGGCATTCGGTCGGTCGGCCCGTTCTATGCGGGGCCTCCCAGACGTGCTTGCAGGACGAACAAGTAAACGAACGATCTTTACACATTTCCACTTCTCCACCTTGGATTTGGAGCGCGTGACCCGCCGTCAGCGCGAGCGCCACCTTCCGGCGCGCCGACTCCACGATCCGGCCGAACGTCTGGCGCGAAACGCTCATGCGCAGCGCGGCGTCCTCCTGGTACATCCCTTCCCGGTCCGCCAGGCGGATGGCTTCCAGTTCGTCGAGGGAAAGGGCGACCCTCTGCAAACGCACGGCCGGCACGCCCGCCGGTTTGAACAGACGGCAGCCCGGCATTTCAGAGATTCTTCGGCAACACACCGGTCGCGGCATCTCGCGCTCCTTGGCGTTCACGACGCAAAATGGATTATGGGCATATGCTCATAACGTGTCAAGGCTTTTTGCGTGGCGGCGACGTCGCGATGTCGCGGGGTCCTTCGCAAAAAGAAAAGGCGCGCCATGAGGCGCGCTCTCGGGAATTCCAACGCCTTGAGAATCTCTGGGCGTAGTTCCTTTCCATTAGCCCCTCGATGAATCAAGGGGATAGTGAAAAGAAGCAGCGCACTGGCCAAGCGTCAGTTCGGCGCCTTGCGCGTGCGGTCCCCAATGCCCAACAAAAGGGCAGGCACAGAGATGTCTTCGTCCAACTCGTCCCAATGCAAACCCGTCCCGCCGCCGCTGATGATGTACTGGGCGCGTTGCACGGGAGTTGCCCGCAGCAAACGCGGAAAATAGGCGAGCGGCACTCCCAACTACCGCCCATCGGCCAGATCTACCCACATAGTGTCGGCGTCAAACCGCAGCTGCCTGGCCTTCACTGCGCCCACCGCAGGGTCAGCTTTTTATGAGATGCCGCACAGTCTTTCAGGTAGAGATTGATGAGGCTCTGGTAGGGAATCCCTGTGTCCTCCGCCATCCCTTTGAAGTATTCAATCACGTCCTGGCTCATCCGAAGCGTCACCTGCCTCTTCAGTCGTTTGGCATAGGGATTGGGCCGGGACTTCATCTTCGACAGATCGTATTCGGCTTTCATGGCATCATCTCCGGTAGAACCTGGCCTCGTTCTTCGTGGCTTGCCGGGCGGATATGATCCGGATGAGCGACTTGCTTTCGCGGTAGCAGTGACAGATCATCAACAGCCGCATTCGAGAACTTAGGCCAAGAAGAAGGAACCGGTCCTCCCATTCCGAGTGTGTGTCGTCATAGAACTCCACGCCAAACTCGTCTTCGAACATCGTTCGCGCTTCTTCAAAAGACACCCCATGTTTCCGGAGGTTCTCTCTGGCTTTGTCCGCATCCCATTCGAATCGAAGCTCCGACATATTTACATTGTCGTTACAAGAGGCCGATCTGTCAAGTAGCTTGGGCTTGCGACGCGTTCGACTTGATCTGTCTGGCCGTACACACTGCGATCAGCTTCTTCATCAAATCCGCATCCAGGTCCGTTTGGCCTTCAAATTGGCCCGCGTAGGCTTCGCGCGCCTGGTTCAGGTCGTAGCAGGTCGCGCGGCTGACGTCGACGAGGATGCCGGGGAGCGCGGCGCGTTGGAAGTCGGCGTAGTGTTTGTGGAAAAAGGCTTCGCAGCAACTGCCGAGGTAGCCGGCGGCGCCGCGGCGGCGTTCGCGTTCCAGCGTTTCCATCAGGTGCTCGAAGTTGATGATGGTCACGGGACGCATTCCCGCTTCCTGCGCGGCGTCGAACGCGCCGCCCACGGCGCATTCGCCGCAAACCGCGCACGTCTGCGCGTAGCGATGCTCGCAGCCGGACGCCTTGGCGCAGTAGGGCAGCAGGACGAGATCGATGTCTTTGGCGAGAATCTCGGCGGGCTGGCCGTTGACGGCCAGCAGCTTCTCGACTTCCGAAAGAGTGAATCCGAGTTTCAGGAATTCGAGTTTCGCCAGCGCCGCGCGGATGGCTTTGCACACGTCGGCGGCCCCAAAGCCTTGCGCCCGCGGATGCGTTTCGTCCCAGAAGCGGCGCACGATCCCGGCGATGAGATCGCCGTCGAGCCGCACGTCCTTCAAGCGGGCCTCAAGGTCGTAGATCGCGCGTTGCGGATGGAGAAAGAAATCGCCGCTCAGGAGCGCCGAACGCAGGCGTTTGCGCGGAGCGTCAATGGCCAGGTGGACGCGGATCGCGGCCGACTCGTTGCGATGAAGGCCGGAGATCGTGGCGAGCTGCGAGGGCCGCCGCCGCGCGCCATGAACCCACTCGTCGCTTTCGAAGAAGGGAACGTTCTTCTCGTATTCGGCCGCCTCGACGGGCAGCAGGTCCGCCGGCTCGAGCGCGACTCCGAACACACGCTCAAAACCCCGCGCGATGGCGGTCTTGATTTCCCGGATCGGCGGCAAATAACCGAGTTCCTTCGCCACCCAGGTGACGCGGTCGGCCGCGTCGTCGATGGAGGACTGTTTGAGTTTCTCGGTGGGGATGCGCAGGGCCTTGATCATCGAGGCGACGTCGAAATCAAGGAGCAGCGTCCCTTGGAACAGAAACGCGTCGCCGTCCTCGACTCCGCCCGTTCCGGAGATCTTGCGTCCGCGCGCTTCGATATCGTTGCGCGGGCGGAACGCCGCTTCGATCCCGAGATCGCGCAGGCCGGCGATGGCGGCTTCGCAGATGCGCCGCTGGAAGCCCAGCGACATGGGATGACAGTCGAAGTCGCGCAGGCCGGCGATCAGTTCCCAGCCCAACTGGACCTCGTCGAACAGGAGCGAGCCGCCGCCGGTGATGCGCCGGTTGACGTCGATCCCGCGCTCGCGGCAGTAGTCGAGCCGCACCTCTTGTTCAACGACTTGATACACGCCGACCAACGCGACCGGCGGGGAGAATTGCAGGAATCGCACGGTGTTGGGCGACAAGCCGCGCCCGCGCACGGCCACGAGCGTCCGGTCCAGCGCCATGTTCCGCGCGCCGCTGAGAACACCCGTGTCGAGGAGACGCCAGGGGGATTGGGGCATGGGGATGTTTGGAGAACGCAGGCGTTGCTTGCCGCCCGCGCCGCGTTCACCCCAGATTCACATTCTGCTTCCGCAACGCCGCGCGGAGGTCATCGACCGGCGCCCGGCGCGGGGCGCATCGGCTCTTCACTGCCAGCGCGGCCGCCACGCCCGCCGCCTGGCCGGTGACGAAGCACGGCGCGATCAGCCGCATCGTGTTGCAGGTCTTGTAGTCGCTGGAAACGCAGCGGCCGGCGATGAGCAAGCCGTCCATCGCCGCCGGCACGAGGCAGCGATAAGGGACATCGTAGTCGAGGCCCTTGATCTGATACGGCGAGCCATACACGGCGAAGTACACGCCCAAGCGCCCGACGCCGTCGTCGAAGTGGCGGCTCGAGCGCAGGTCGTCGTCGGTCAACACATACTCGCCGCGCACGCGCCGGCCCTGGCGCACGCCGATCTGCGGCCAGGTCTCTTTGATGCGCGCCTTCTCGTAACCGGGAAGGTTTTTGCGCAGATGGTCCAGCGCCGCGAAAAAGCCCCGGCGGAATTCGATCTCGGCGCGGGTGAGCGCCGCGGCGTCGGCCACGTCGACGCCCGGCATCTTGCGCGAGCGGCCGAGCATCGCGCCGCCGTTCAACTCCGCGACGCGCTGGACGATCTTCTCGTACTCGCCAGGCGACGAAGCCTTGAACTCCTCGACTTTCGCGGCATCGACGCCTTCGACGGCCACGCCGAGCGACACGTCGTGGGACTGATAGTCGCACGCGCAGCCGGCGCGGAAGGCG